>JAFGRV010000521.1 GCA_016934975.1 Spirochaetales bacterium
CAATTGATTTATTAATAGCATTAAAGTATTATGATGTTCTCCCGGAAAATATCGTAATAGGCTGGGGGTCCCATATTACCTTGACGAATGCGTTACATCCCGGGACCGGTGAACGGGGGGATGTCGTCATTCCCATTGATGATGCGGGAAATCTCCGTATCAATTATCGTGCTCCCCATAACACTTTGCCTGTCAGGAGTTTTATTGATTTCAATGAGCAGAAGATACCCCTGGAGTATGTTACCGGAAAATTCCTGCTTATCGGAATAACTGCTGCCGGAGGATCCCATGATTTCTGGGGTTCTCCGCTTGGAGGAATGTACGGTATTGAGCATCATGCAAACATCCTTTCGATGCTTTTTACACGGGATTTTCTCTATACATTTCCTTTTTATCTTATTATAACATTTATTCTGTTATTTACGTTTGTCACAGGAATTATTACATATAAACAAAAATTTCTTATGAGCAGTATTTTTATTACATTCATCCTGATACTTTCATTTCTCGGTTCAATTATTTCTTTTTATTACAATATCGTTTTTCCATTTCCTTATATTCTTTTTACAGTTCTCGATACTTTCATTATCATCCTCATCTATAAAGGGTTTACAGGAGAACTTAAGATTTCGGGACTTTTCCGGGATATGCAGCTCCAGCTCGATTATAACCAACAACTTAGCAAAGATCTGAGTGAGCTGATGGAAAATACAATTAACGCGACAATCGAGCAGGTAAGCGATATAGACGGGTATACAGGTCTCCATAATGAGGTTGTGGGCATGCTCGGTAATGAATTCCAACATTGTTCCAATTACATTTACTTTACAAAAGCAGAGGCAAAAATTCTTTGTATGGCGAGATTGCATGATATCGGGAAAATAAATATTAATCCGAATATACTTAGAAAAAGCGACCGGTTGTCCGGGGCTGAATATGAAGAAATAAAGTGGCATACGATCGCGGGAGAACGGTTTCTTAAGCGGTTTAATAAACGTGCTTTTTCCGATGCCGCGCATCTGGCTTTCGGGCATCAGGAATCATGGGATGGTGTCAATGGGTATCCAAAGGGTATTCCGAATGCTCTGGAAGATATAGAAGTACGTGAAGGGGATAAAATAAGGTGGAATTTTATTTTAGATTTTATGTCTGTCCTCGATTCCTTCCACGCCATGACATCCAACCGGCCCTATCGAAAGGGATTATCAATAGAAATCGTTTTCAGAGAATTAGTGAATAATGCAAATACCCAATTCAGTACACTCTCGTTGGAAGAATTTTTTTCTTTTTTTTATACCCTTTATGTGAAGGGGATTGTCCGTGTTGCAAGTAAAAATGAAGAAGATTTGTCTCTCATGCATAATTATATTTATGTCAATTCAGATTCTATCGGGAATATGGATGAATTTATTCAAGTGCATATAAGAATAATGGAACTCTTTAATTCGTCACATCCTGTAGAGGATATAAACCTTCATTCTTATTATTTTCACATTCTCCGGAAGAGAATAAAAGAGTACATTCTGATTGATAATAAAAATTATTCAATACAGAAGATTAAGAATCAGCTTTATACGATTTTAATTGAAAAACAGGAAATTAAACGGATAATGACAACATATCTTGATACCAGGAACAGACTCCGCCTCCTCAAAAAACTCGAAACTCTCCAGCAGCAGCAGGAAAAATTAAAAGAACAGTTATTTGAGAAACAGAAGTACAAGCAGCTCTTTATAAAAAAAATAATGATCGAATATTATGATCTGTTTATCCCATGTCCTTTGGGAACAAAGGAATTTTTTTATGACACGTATTGTACAAACCCGAATTTTTCAAAACATCTGGCAGAATGGTATAACAACTCACTCTATTCATTGGATTTTGTTTTCGAACTTCAGGAAGACAAACTGGGAATGGTCCGGTATAATACCATGTGCGGATTTTTAAATTCCATAGGTTCTACAAAGAATACCCCCTGCTATACCGGAGATATTTTATTATATCTTTACAAAGATTTCAATGATGAAGAACGTAAAGAGTATTTTGATAAAATAAACATCCTCGGGCAGTTTATAAACACCGCTCGATTTCCCGACAGTACGCAGATTGTGCATCGATGTATTGCTTTTCTTTCTGCTGCGTTAAAAAGAAAAACGGATTACAATACCGGGGATCTCCTGAGTCAATGGAATTCCTTTTTTCAGGTTTTAAAGGTGTATTATGAGAATCTCATCCTGCCGATTCCCCCTGACTTAAAAAACTTGTTAAGCTCTAACAGGTGCCCGGTTCAGAATTATAATATATTCACTCTCGTTGTCGAACTCGTGGGGGCATATTATATCGAGAAACAGGCGGAATTGGAAGAAAACTGGGTTTTTCTCTTTTCAATTCTGCATAAACTGAACGGATTAAAAACAGCGGTATACACTGCCGTGGATGCCGCTCTAACGGAAAAGGATCTGCATCTGAATCTGAATAAAACGGATATCCTGTCTCATGATTCATTCATTGAACAAACTAAAAAAGCTGATTTCTTAACATACCTGCTTCAGTCGGAAGAGGAATTCCTGCTGGAGAAAATAAATACATCGTTTTTTTCGATGATAATCAAATTCCTTCGGCTGGAAGTCTGGAAGCAGGTAAAAAAAATAGAAGAGGCGTATACCGTCTTTAAGGATATTGAACGAAAAGATTATATTTCCGATGTCAAAGGAAGCATTATCCGGATGTTTAAGACCGGAGGGGAAACAGATGACGACTTGTTAACCGGAAGAGAAAACCGGAAGAAAAATATTGTTGTCGATGGTGTTGATGTTTTTCGCGAGGCTATGGATTGGGTAGAGGAGACATTGAAAGTCATGTGGATTTAAGACAGATACTTCGGGGGGAGTATAACGTTACAGATGGAATGATCATCGTGTTCATTGTCCTGCCTGGTAACTTAAGAATTTATTATGGACAAAGGAAGGATCTTACATCACATATAATTATAGATATGTGAATAAATGTTGTTTCTGCTTTTAACGGAGAGTTTGACGAATTTTACATGAATAATATGATTTACACCGGCACCGGGCCTTCTTTTTACACTCTGGATTTTACCCATGGCAGAGACCGGGGCTTTGGGCTTAATATCAAAATCGATTTTTACATATGTTCCTTTTTTATATAATGCTGCGCATCCTACCCTGCAGCCACCGACTGAAATGTTAAAGATAACTCCGATATTCCTTTTATTTTCCAGTACTTCTACTTTTTTTCTTGGCCGCCTCTTGGTTCCGACATTAACAACCTGAAGAGGATAAATAAAACATGATTTCTTAAGCGGTTTCCTGCTGAACTTTCTATGCTGTTCCCGTTTGACATTTTTAGAATGTTGAAGCGAAATGCTGGGTATGCTTTTGGTTTTATCATATCCGAGGAGTTTTGTGGGGAAGGAATACCCTGAATCTCCGTCTCTCCAGAAAAAGGCCGTTATTTTTGTACTTTTTTTAAAAAGATATTCTTTACCCATAGGGACAATCGGGTAGGCACATATAAGTGCCGTGCTGTGATTCGAGATAAGTTTCGTATGGAACTGGTCTCCTGTATGTGTATGAAGGGTAAATAATTGTCCGGGCTTAATAAGAAATGTTGATTTAAGACCTACATCCGTTTTCGCATGATAATCGATAATCTGCTTGATTTCATAAATGGTATTAAGAAGCTTCATTCTTTCCTCTTCGGAAAGCGAGGGCTGCCGTTCAATAGAACTGATTCCCTTTTTGAGTACGTTATCCAGGAGTCCGGAATTGGTAAAGAGAAGAAGAGGGTGTCGTACATTTCCGATAACAATAAGTTTCTTTAATGTTTCAAGATGATTTTTAGAGAATCCCACATCTTTCGCCATTCTTTCAAAGATAAATTTATTGTACTTCTTTTTTGATGAACTTGTCCGGACTCTGTTTTTACCCGATATAATACTTCCAATTACAATAGTAAGAATAAGTATGATAATAATAATAACGAGTATAATGATTGACGTGCGGTCCGGAGGCGCAAGATACCCTGTTGTTTGAATTAATATACTCAATAATAGCTGCATTTTAAATAAATACCTTTATCTTATTTTCTCCTATATTTACTCTTTTACACATGTGTATTCAGGGTAGATAATTTCTCAATAAACCGGATAAGACCTTCAAGTCTTGGGGCAATCTCATATTCCAGTAAATCACCAATTAAAACCGAATCATTTATTTGAAAAGCATCGATAAGTTCTTTTAAGAAACCATTCAACTCGCTTGCGTATTCTTCGATACTCATATCCGAAATAGTAAGGCTATCGACATTAATATTTTTATTCTCCTTTAGAATAAGAAAAATACGTAAGAATTTTTGCAGGGTATCGGAGAATGACACCAAGGTATTCATCGCTTCCCTGTCTTTTCCTGTCTGGAGAAGAATAGACACCTCACTTATATCCTGAATAGAAGTTTTAATTTTTTCACCACATTTTTGAAGCGAGTTAAAGGGATCATTGATTTCTTCTGTCATTTCAATAAGATGTGTGAGGAGTGTGTCAATTATAATAATAGCCTCGTGTAATTCCTTTTCGGTGAGGGCTATTACTTTTTGAGGATTAATACTGGGGAAATGATTTGCGAAAAATAATGTATAATTCTTTACTTCCTTGAATTTATACTGTTTCGTAAGAAGAGAAAGGCTTTCTATCATAAAAGGGTACCCGTCGTTTAATTCGTGTAAAAGATTGACATCTTTATTTGAAAATGCCTGCTTTAGCATCGTAATGAAATGTACAATATTTTGCAGCGAAGACGCGTGCACTTCACTTGTCGGTTTGACGGTAAGTGCGACCTGATCAATATCCCCTATTAATGTGTTTTTCCATTTTTCAGGTATTTCAGAGAGCAATTCTTTGTCTGATATCTTAATCGATGTAATAAGAAGATCTGAATTTTTCAGCCATATTTCGACACCGTTTATAATTTCTCCCAGATTTTTCTCATTCTCTAGTGTAACGTCAAGGGGTTTGCCATTCAACAATATCTCCAAGATTTATAGTCCTCCTCCCACCTGCATTCTCTGTTTTTCCTCTGCCGGTGCAGTTGTTTTTTTATTTATTATTATTTGAATTTATATTATCTAAAGCTTTTGAACTTTTTTCCAGTTGTTCAAGAAGCCCTTCCATCGTAACATATTTTTTTTTCAGAGATGCTTCATAATCTTCCAGATAATCATTATATTCCTCGATATCCTTCTCTTTTGCTTTTATCCTGGTATCAAAGGTATTGGTCCTTGATGATATGAGGCCGCCTGTATCGGTATATGGTTTTATGGTTGAATCCATTGTATAAGCAAGTCCGGAATCAATGATAAAATCCCCATCCGTATCCATGCCGAACAGGTCTTTTACCCAATCTGCATGTTTTATTAACGATTCTTCGAGTTTTTTTTCGTCTATCTGAAGATATCCCCTCAATCTTGTTTTATCAATACCCCCGGAGGTTCCCGGCTGGCCTGCATTCGACGATATTCCTATTTGCGCGAGGAGCCGGAGGTTGCTGTCGCCGTGGGTTTTATACGGATTCATCATGATCGTCTGAAGTGACCGGCGTAACTGCATCAGCATAATATCTCCCTGAAGCATACCAAGCTGTTCTTTTGCTTTTTCTCTCTCTTCATCGGTAAAATAGCTGATTGATTCAATAACATCTTCATTATTCCTGGAAAGTATATCTATATTCGTGATGACCTGATTATAATTTCCGACAAAGGTCACAAGAGATTCTGCTATCGTATCAATATCTCTTTTTACCTTCAGATCCACCTTGTGCGTATCCTCGGACTGTAGAGATAAAGTAACACCGGGGATAACATCATCAATCTCATTTGTGTCCCGTATGATGGTGATGCCGTCCATAATGATGATTGAATCGCCTGCTTCCGCGATGGGATTCACCGGTTTATAGTCACCCCTCACTGTCGGATCAAATATCCGTAGATGAGTGATGCTGATTTCACGGTGAGTATTTTGGTTTCTGAAATATAAAGAAGAGACACTCTCTGCCAGGTTCCCGATTGGAATTCGAATGGTCTGATCCTGTTTGTTGCTGTCAATCGCCGGAAGCTGAATGATTTTATCTTTTGAACCGAGAAAGAGGATATTCATATCATCTATTCTTTCCGGCGGCGGCGGGGCCTCCCATTCCGGCAAAATTACCTTGGATTTTTCATTTTCAATGGTAATTCCTTCGAAGGTAATAGTCCCTGCATCAGGATAATCCGGTCCCGGGGGGGGAAGGATTTTGACTGCATCGGTTTCACTCAGTTCTTTTATATTTATATTGAGCTCCAATACCATATTTTCATTTAATGATACGGCCGGTGAGATTGGAATTTTAAGCTCTGCCTGGGGAAGCAGGGTAAGTATGTTATCTTTAATGGCGAATAAATTATTTTCAAGGGGTTTTTCCCAGGTTTCCGGCTGTATTGATGTCAGGCTGATTGTCGTCCCTTTGTCCTCTGCTTCTTTGAGCATTCCTGTTTTCAGGCCGAATTCCAGGGATTTCCCTATAAACTCAATTCTGTTTTTTGATCCGGTTTTTCCGCCTTGAATGATAATGACCTGGGTATCTTTTGTATCATTTATTACTTCTGCCTCCAGGAGCCCGCCTGATTTTTTATTGATCGTATCGGCGAATTCTTTCAAGCCCCCCCCGGCGAATTTGATCTGAACCTCTTTTTCTCCGACCTTGAATAGATACGTCCCCGCATCAACCTGAAACTTCCTGTCCAGAGATCCGGAAATAAAGCGGTCTGCGCTGGCGAGCTGCCTGACGATGATTTCCCGGTCTGCTTCCGCTGCTTCTCTTGTGGCGGATGCAAGGAGTACTCCTTCATCGGAGGAGACTGCGATTTTTTCATTAAAGGGATTTTGAAAACTATAGAGATTCTTTGTCGATTCTTTTAATGTGGAGAGTTTGCGGTTAATATCCTGCCAGGCTGACTTAAGGTCATTGTATTCTTTTACATCATCTTTCATCTTGTCTAATGCGACGCGTTTCACGTCCATTAGAGCTTTGATTATCTTCTCTGTGTCATACTTGCCCGTAACGCCCGGAATACTTAAATCAGACATTTGTTTTCTTTTCCCCTCCCGTGTTTAAAAAGAAAACACTAACTGTAGCTCTGCTTTAAATCTCAGTGTCATAGAGAAGCCCGATTGCCTCCCTTATCTTCATAAGCAAATTTTGAATTTCGGAAGGGGGAATCTCCCTTATTACTTTTTCGGTATCTTTGTCAATTACCTTAACTACGATACGGTTCAATTCCGTGTTAATATCGAACTTTAGCCGTCTGTTGAATTGCCGGATACCTTTTTCCAGAGTATCGATAACTTTTTTCATTTCTACTTCCGATGCGATTTCTGAAGTTTTAATTTCCTTTGGAGGTTCTTGTTTTTTAATATGAATTTGTACCTTGTCCTTTGTGTTTTGCTCTTGAGAAGATAGTGAGTTTAAATTTTGGGCTATTTCAATACCCATTTTAATCTCCTGTATTATTATTGCTTTGAAGAGTTTACAGCGTTGTAGTAAAACATCTCCGTAAATTCTTCATCTATAGCCGTCATAATAAAAGGGGAAGGCGCGTCTTCCCCCATATACACGATGAAGTGAGTTCGGCATTCATGCCGCAGCATTTCTGCTTTAGCATCTCTGCTTTAAGCATCTTTGCCTTGTACCCACTTTCTGTGTAAAGAGGTGACATCCAGAGACCTCTTTACGTTCTTAATCTTAAGGAACGGTTTTGATACGGTTTCAATCTATTATCCAAGTAACTGGAGAACAGATTGTGATTTTGTATTTGCCTGAGCGAGCATTGCTGTGCCTGATTGCGTAAGAATCTGGTTCTTAACATAATCGACCATTTCATTCGCCATGTTCGTATCACGGATAACCGATTCAGCAGCCTGCATATTCTCTGCCGCTATATCAACACCTTTTACAGCCATCTCGAACCTGTTCTGGTATGCTCCTAAATCTGCTCTCTGTTTGGAGATAGTTTTCAGGGCATCATCGACGGTTCCGATTACTGCATTAGCTTTGGCCGGCGCAGAAAGTGAGATGAACTCGTCCTGACCTGTTTCAAGATTAAGAGCAGCAGCGGTCATCGTTCCGATGAATACTTGCTCTCTCTGGTCCATATTGGCACCAACATGGAACCATACGCCTCTCTCGTCGCCGGCTTTCTCTGCATGATCGGATGCAAAGTTACCGGTCAGTAAATTCATACCGTTAAATTGGGCATGAGAAGCGATTCTGTTCACCTCATCTACCAGCTGTGAGACTTCTACCTGTATCTGCATCCGGTCTTCCGGAGAATAGATACCATTCGAAGATTGTACTGCAAGTTCTCTGACCCTGTGTAATACATCCTGGGTCTCCTGCAAATAACCTTCTGTTGTCTGGATAAATGATATGGCGTTGCTGATGTTTTTGCTTGCCTGTCCCAATCCCCGGATTTGCGCCCGGAGTTTTTCCGACACTGCAAGACCGGAAGCATCATCGCCTCCTTTATTTATCCTCATACCGGAAGAAAGTTTTTCAATATTTTTGCCTATATCAACTTCTCTTCCTTTAAGTAGTCTGCTGGCATATGCTGCACTCATGTTATGATTTATTATCATAATCACCCTCCTTGTTAATTCTATAAGGCATCCTTGCCTTAGATATAAAGTGTCCTTCAGCAATGACTTCAAAGAAAGAATCGCGCTCTTCCTCATTTCCGTTCCTTTTTAGAGAAAGTCACTACTGACGACATAGAGAATATCCTGATTTTTGTGCTTCATACAGAAGCCCGGTAAAATCAGGATATCTCGTATGTCCTAACACCTTATAAGAGGGTGTCTATTTCAAAGATCTATTAAAAGGTTTTAAACAAACCTTTATAGAAATATTTTAATCAATTACCCTAAAAGCTGCAAGACCGATTGAGTCTTTGTATTCGCCTGAGCGAGCATCGCTGTTGCAGACTGAATCAGAATATTATCTTTGGTATATCCTACAACTTCTTTTGACATATCTGCGTCTCTGATTGTAGATTCGGCAGACTGGAGATTTTCTGCTCCGATGCCGATACCTTTTGCAGCCATTTCAAGTCTGTTCTGATAAGCACCGAGGTCTGCCCGTTGCTTATTCACAATTTTAAGGGCACTATCAACAACACCGATTGAAGAGTTGGCACCATCCGGAGTTGCAAGAGAAATAAATTCCTTACTTGCATTATCCCTGATATTTAAGCCTTCACTCGACATTGTCTGAATATAGACACGTTCTCTCTGGTCCATATTTGCACCAATGTGAAACCACATAGAAGCAGTAACAACATTCTGGCCCTGATCTCTTGCAAATCTACCGGTAAGGAGATTCATTCCATTAAACTGAGCATGAGAAGCAATTCTATCAAGCTCATCCACAAGCTGTGAAACTTCAACCTGGATCATTTCTCTGTCTTCTTCCGAGTAAATACCATTTGCCGATTGAATTGAGAGTTCTCTGATTCTTTGGAGAACATCAGTGGTTTCTTCAAGATACCCTTCTGTTGCCTGAATGAAGGAAATTCCATTCTCGGCATTTGTCTGTGCCTGATTGAGTCCTCTGATTTGTGCTCTCATTTTTTCAGATACTGCGAGACCGGATGCATCATCCGCTGCTTTGGTAATTCTAAGACCTGATGCCAGCTTTGATTGGCTTTTATTTAAGCTAATATCGTTTAATTTAAGCTGACGCTGCGCATACATTGCGCTCATATTGTGGTTAATTATCATAGTTTCCTCCTTGAAACATTAAACTGCACATACAGTACTCTGTATAATGCAGCACTACACAGGCATCCTTGCCTATGGATTTCTTACTTTTTTAAATTAAAAACTGATTTTTTATCACCTCCTTTACAATTTTTTCTTCATATTCAATCCCTCTCTGCCGAAAATAGAAAAGAGGAACAAGAAAATCCTTATTTCTTACCAATACAAAGAAAACTCCTTATTCTCAATATCGGTAAACCTTCTTTATTAACTTTAGTCCAAATTGAAAAAAAAATCAAGTTTTTTATTTTTTTTTTGGAAAATAATTAATCGACTCCACCCGGCAGAGGAGGGGTATTATCACATGATCAGGCGATAGTATATGCCGATATTTAAATCTCCGTAAAAATAGATTAAAAAAGTGTAACTATTTTTACAGTGAGATAGTTTACTAATAAGGAAGTATAAAGAATGACAGAATTAAAACTTAATCAGCGAATTATTTTTCACGGTCTTACAGGATTAGGTATCGGTTTTATTGTTTATTATCCGGTTTCAGTACTGCTTTACCACTTTGTCTCAACTCTTCCCGGTTTGCATATAGATGTTTTACTTACTTTTTTTTACACGAAATATCTCCCAATGGCTTTTTATTTTTCCGGATTAGGTCTCATTTTCGGAATTATTCATGGATATTATATTCATGGGATGATAAAAAAAGACAACAAAAGGGTTGCAGGAGAAGAATACCTTGTCATCTGTTCACATTGCAAAAAAATAAAGGTCTCAGGGATTCAGAAGGGGGACAGTCACTGGATTGACTGTGGTGTGTCTTTGTCCGGTATCCCCGGAAAAACCCTCTCCCATGGAATATGCCCCGAGTGTGCAGCCGCATTATATCCTGAATTGATAGAAAAGGTTCTCTCCCCATAAAGCACTGTCGTGTTCATCTCCGGTTGACATATAATCTCATCAACGATATAGTCTTGATATTCTTAATAAAAAAACGAAAGGAAGAATGATGTCAGGTAACATAAGCGTTTTTGGTATTGGTAATCCTCTAATGGATTTTGTGATCAATGCTGACAATAATTTTATTACGGAGCTGGGTGCGGAAAAAGGGACGATGCAGCTTATCAGTGCTCAGGAAAAGGATAGAATTTTATCATTAATTCATGATTATAGAAATATACCGGGGGGAAGCTGTGCGAACACTCTCCGGGGCATAGCCTGGCTAAGCAAGTATGATAGGATAGATCAGACTATTTATAGCGGAGCAGTCGGGAAAGATGATGTCGGGAATCAATACATTTCCATGATGAAAAATGACTTTGGAATTGATCCTCTCATCCCTCAGAAAGAAAAAGCCACCGGACTCTGTATCGCGGTTGTCACCCCCGATTATGAACGGACTATGTTTACCTATCTTGGTGCATGCGAGGATTTTTCAGAGGTTGATGTGAATACGACACGTCTTAAGGAGTCATCAATACTTCATTTTACAGGCTATATGTGGGGTACGGAGAATGAGAAAAAGGCGATAGAAAAGGCATCCAAATTCTGCCGGGAAAATAAGATTACCATTTCCTTTGATCTTGCAGATCCCCTGATGGTGAAATTCCATTATGATGAATTTATTGAGATGATTCCCCGGTATGTGGATATTCTTTTCGGGAACAAGGAAGAAATATCCATGATCACCGGAATAAAAGGAGCTGATGCGGA
The DNA here is from genome assembly GCA_016934975.1 of Spirochaetales bacterium. Taxonomy (GTDB): domain Bacteria; phylum Spirochaetota; class Spirochaetia; order SZUA-6; family JAFGRV01; genus JAFGRV01. Next base: position 11,534 of record JAFGRV010000521.1, read on the forward strand.
TATCGCCTGTGCGGCGGGGAAACTCGCACCCCTGGTTATTATGAAAACCGGCGCGGAAGGATGTATTGTGAATGATAAAGGGAATATCATAATAGTTAAAGGGATAAAGGTTGATGCTATTGATACCGTCGGGGCAGGTGATTCTTTTGCCTCGGGATTTTTGTACGGACAGATAAAAAAGATGAGTCCGGAAAAGTGCGCAACCATCGCAAACCGGCTGGCTGCGGGAATTGTCTCTGTCGAGGGGTGTGATTTCTCAAGGCTAAACCAGGTTGATATATTAGGTGCTTAATGCAAAAAGGAAAAATAAATCCGGTCAGATGTTATTGATCCGTTAAGCTTTGATCAATTTTATTTATCATTCGTTCGGTAAATTCTTCCAGATCCTTTGGATTGACTTCCGCAGTAATGCGTGGTGTGCGTAATGCCCGGGCTTTAAATAATTCATCCGATATGTTCAATCCTGCTTTTATGAGTATTTTAAGAGGGTCGGCGTTTACCATATGTTTTTGCGCCTCATCGATTTTATTCTGAAAAAAACGGGTGATTTGCATTAAATACTCAGGTGATTCATCAGATTTAAGGGTTAACGATACACCAAGAATATTTACTGTCAGATAATTCTTCTCCATTTTTCCCATCGATTCGTGTATTAATCTATCGAATGATATCAGTATTATTTCCGGGTATAATTGATGCTTACATATATCGAGAGATATTTCTGATATTAATCTCAGAATATATCTAATTCGTTTTCTTTCTCATCTTCTGCAAAATTGCTCTCATCGCTTAAGTCATCATCCATGATATCGTCTGAATTAATTGAACCGGAAGAATGGTTTTCACTCTCTTCTATTTGAGAGTCATCCACAAGATCAGGTGAATTATCTTCATCTTCTTTTGTATCAGGTTTTTCACTCTGCTTCGCTTCCGGAGGGGTAGAAGTGTCTACCCCGTCTTTTGTTCCGTCTGTAATATCATCCTCGAGTGCATCAAGTTTTGTCAGTGCATTGAGTATACTTTTTTCTATTTCAAACTGTTCATTCTTGAACTGATTGACCAGACTCTCAAGATCTTGTACTCGTTTTTGGGAACTATCTATTGTCCGTTTTAATGCAGAATTCTCTCTCTTGAGAATACTAATGAGTTCCACTGCATTATTAATCTTCTTTTCTAAAGCCTGTATCTGCTCAAGATTTATCATATTCCTGCTTTATTCCCCAACAGCGGCTTTTGCCGTATTTATAAGGGTAACGAAGGCTGAATTGTCTTCTATAGCAAGATTAGATAATGCTTTTCTATTAATTATAATTCCGGCTTTTTTAAGCCCATTTATGAACCTGGAATATGAGATTTCATTCGATCGGCATATTGCAGAAATACGTGCAATCCAAAGTCTTCGAAAATCCCTTTTCTTTCCTTTTCTTCCTGTAAAAGCATCAACGTATGCCCGTGTAACAGCTTCTTTTGCTGTTTTAAAGTTCGTTCCTCTCCGGCCCCAGAATCCTTTAGCCCGTTTAAGTATTTTTTTCCTTCTATTTTTTCGTTTTCTGCCGTCAACTGCTCTAGGCATTCTAAACTCCTTTTCTCTAATTTTTGATTCTTTTTACATTTTTGCTTCTTCTAACCGGCAACGTAATATAAAAAGAAAAAGGTTTATAATTATAATTATACCTTACTGTATATATATGGTATATTTTATATCCTTCACCTACACATAGATTCTATGCATATGGCATTAATAATTTCACCCGCTTTGTTTCAGGGGCACTTAAGACGCTTAATTTTCGTAATTTTCTTTTTCTTTTACTCGTCTTTTTCGTAAGAATATGTCGACTTCCCTGTTTCTTGTACTTTACTTTTCCGGTTCCTGTCACTTTATATCGTGAAGCAGCGGCCTTTCTTGTTTTCATCTTTGGCATAATATATTAACTCCTGTCTTTCTTTGTCTTCGGTCTTAAAAACATTGACATAAATCTTCCCTCCATCCTGGGGGGGTTCTCTATTATATAGGAATCATCCAATATTTCAAGTATCCTGTTCAATACGTCTTTACCGCGATCTGTATGGGCCATTTCTCTTCCCCGGAATCGGATCGTTACTTTTACTTTCATCCCCTTTTCAAGGAATTCACATATATGTTTCGCCTTAAACTGCAGATCATGCTCGTTTATTCTTGGCTGCATCCGTATTTCTTTATCGCGTTTCTGCTTAGACTTCTTTTTTGATTCCTTATTCAGCTTTTCCTGATCAAATTTGTATTTCCCGTAATCGAGAAGTTTACATACCGGAGGTTTTGAATTCGGTGCAACTTCCACTAAATCCATTCCCGCCTCTTCTGCAATTGTGAGAGCTCTTTCTATTGCTACGATTCCCAATTGCTCTCCTTTATCATCAATAAGCCTGACTTCTTTCATTCGTATTCCACGATTTATTCTTAAATCCTTTTTAGCCAATAGACCTCCTTTATAAAATACCTCTGTGCATTATTATTATGAACCTCCATGGTAACACAAAAACAATACGAACTACTATAACACTTTGATAATATACACTATTTTAATTATTAATAGAAGCCTGTAAGGGTAACATATGACCGATGTCTACCATGTTGTAGGCTTTTTTATAATAAATATTCATTCTCTTTACAGTATCTATAGCGAATAATTATCTACTTTCTTATATTATTCGAAAAAAAAGTATTTTGTCAATCATCAGATATCAAAGATATTTTGAAAAAATATATCATGTTTTCTTAATAGGGTCAAAGGGTATGATGGGTATTCCGGTAAATATTTTTAAAAATGAGGTCGCTTCCCCGATTTTTTAGATCCCAGGATATTGCTATTTTTATATCAGCCCTGTATAATCGTGTATGGTTTTATTTTTACTTTTTTCAATTCCGGTTTTTTACGTGGGTTTCTCTATTTTCATGCAATATGGAAGTAAGAAATTTACATTTAATTATATTGCAGCTTCCAAAGGTATCCTCTGGTTTTTTCCCTCTCTAGTGTTCATCATGATTTTTTTACTCTTTTGGTCCGTTTCATATAAACCCTTCAATTATTATTTTTATTATCTCCTGCGGGATCATTTTCTCTTTTGCGCCCTGGCAATAACAGGGTATTTTGTTTTTTATGGATTTTCACATCCTCGTAAAATGGGTGATCCCTTTCTTAATCTTTTTTCGTTTTTCTCCGGTTTCTTTTTTTTAGTAGCACTAAAGGATTTATTCAGTTATACAGGTGAATTGAATTTTTATCTGCTCTTTATAATGCCTTTTTTAAGGCTGTTTACGATTGTTATCCTGTCGTTTTTTATGGATAAATTTATTGATGCTTATGGTTCGGAAAGAATTATTTACGGGGGATTGTTGTTTCTTGTTCCCGTCAGTGCCGGATTAGTAAGTTATTTTTATAATATAAACCTTTCATTCCTTTCTTTTATTTTAAGTTTTCTATTTTTCGCCGGAGCCGGAGCAGCGAGTTATTTTCTAAAGGATATTTAATCTCCGCGTCACCATATACTTACAACAATAAAATTTTATCATTTTCAATTGCCTTTATGAGCGGTTCGGAACATCTGCGGTTGCAATAATTCCGGACAGTATCACCAACTCTTCCATCATCTCCTTCTATAGTAGTTATGTAATTTTCAGTGAGGAGGGTATGATTTCGGGAACTAAAAGAAATTAAAGGGTGGTTCTTGCAAAAATGAAACTATTTTGCAAGAACCACATAGTTTTAAAGCGGTGATTGTCATTTCTTTTTACCATAATTAATTAAGAGTACTTAATTAATGAATGGAAATGACATGCTCAGAACAGGTGAGTGTCGCTATGCTTGATCGGCACTTCCCAGCACTTCTCTATTCTTTCTTATAATCATTTTTTTAAGCTCTTCTCTTGCAGGTCCGAGATACTTTCGGGGATCGAATTCTCCCGGTTTATCCTTAAATACCTTCCGTATAATCGCAGTCATGACAAGTCTGCCGTCTGAATCAATATTAATCTTACAAACTGCCGATTTTGCTGCTTTTCTGAGTTGTTCTTCGGGAATACCGACTGCTCCTGACATTTGACCGCCATTTTCATTTATTATCTTTACGTATTCGGGTAATACCGATGAAGAGCCGTGAAGAACAATTGAAAATCCGGGTATTCTTCTTTCAATTTCTTCGAGAATATCAAAGCGCAGATCAGGTACTTTCTCTCCCGGCTTTAATTTGAATTTATATGCGCCGTGTGATGTACCGATAGATATTGCCAGACTGTCAACGCCGGTTCTCTTTACAAATTCTTCTACATCATCGGGATCGGTATAATGTGATACTTCTGATTGAACTTCATCCTCTATGCCTGCAAGAACACCGAGTTCACCTTCTACCGTGACATCATGGGCGTGTGCATAATCAACAACTTTTTTTGTAAGGGCAATATTTTCTTCAAAAGGGTGGCTGGACCCATCAATCATAACCGAAGAAAAACCGGATTCAATACAGGAAACGCACAATTCATAGCTGTCACCGTGATCGAGGTGGAGTGCGACCGGGATGGGATGGTCGGATGAGTTAACAATCGCCATTCCCCCTTCCGCCATGTACCTGAGTAATGTCTGATTTGCATAATCCCGCGCACCTTTAGAGACCTGAATGATAACCGGAGATCTGGATTCAAGACAGCCGAAAAGGATAGCCTGGAGTTGTTCCATGTTGTTAAAATTATATGCTGGAATTGCATAGCCACCTTTATTTGCTTTCTTAAACATATCAATGGTATTTACAAATCCGAGTTTTTTATATAGACTCATTACATACTCCTTTAATAAATTTATTAGTATAATTGTTCTTACTATGTTCATAATAATATGGAATGTCAAGAGTAAAATTGAAAGATTTAGCAGGTGAATTGTTATTGCTGCAATGTGCTTTTTAATAATAATTACCCGGAAATTTAATTGAGCAGGAACGAGTGAGTGAAAAAAACGAATTTATATATATTATTGTGTCTTGGAGGAATCTGTTTTCTCCTGAGCGGGTGTCAACCGGATTCAACAATTCTTTTTATTTATAAAAATTATTCATATGAATCCATCGAATCATCTCCCGAGATTGAAAAAAAAATAAATAAAAATTGTATTAAAAACGGGTATAACCCTGAATTCGCCATTGTAAACAGAGAAGGTGAACAATCAATCTCCGATATAATTGCCGAAACAAGGGCATCATTAATCTATATTGATCCTCTTATTAGTGAATCCCCGGAGAGTTTTGCCGAAACATATCCGGATATTCTTTTTTTTACGTTAAAAAGAAATTCTTCCGCAACGAAACCCCCGAATCTTCTCTCAATCCATTATAACCGGAGAGATATTTTCAGGGATGCCGGAATTATGACAGCACAACTCCTTACGAGCCTGAGAAATGCTAAGATAAAGACGATTAAAAGAGACAAGGAATTCAAGGCGGGGATGATACTCTATCCGGCTTCCCCGGCCGCGGAGGCAGAAGCCTCGGAATATCTGAAAGGCTTCTCAGAGGTTTGTCCGGAAGATCTGTTTATCTATCATGAAATCAATAATATCACTGATAAAGTAGTAATACAAAATATCCTGGATGAAATGAAAAATAACGGGGTTGTTA
>JAFGRV010000071.1 GCA_016934975.1 Spirochaetales bacterium
CGAGAATACACTCAGGATATCCGGTCTCTCAAAGGAGTCGGTCCGAAACTCTCTTCTCTGCTGGGAAAAATAAATATTAATACAGTTGCAGATCTGCTCCTCCATTTTCCGAGGGATTATATCGACCGCACTCATCTTGATCACCTTGAATGTGCCCTCGGTAAAGAAAGGGTAAATTGTATCGTGAAGGTGATTGCCCATGATTATATAGGATGGGGAAGAAAAAAGATCCTGAAAGTATACATCGAAGATATGACAGGCCGGGGAGCACTCCTTTGCTTTGGGCGAAATTATCTGGAGTCTGTCCTTTTTCCGGGAAGAGAAATCCTTGTATCTGCCGCATTTAAATTCAAATATAATGAAATACAAAGTTCCAATTTCGATCTTGAACTTATTGATAATACCACCTTTATTTTGCCATTAATACCGATTTATCCCCTCACGGAAGGACTCTCTCAAGGCTATCTGCGTAAACTAATGAAAAATGCTTTAGAGTTGATTCGGAATAATCTTACAGATGAACTTCCTTTGCCGCTCATAAAAAAATACGATTTCCCTTTAAAAGCAGAGGCATTGTCGACCATTCATTTTCCTCCGGATATGACAAAACTGGCTTCGGCGAAGAAATCCCTTGTGTATGAAGAATTATTCTACTTCGAACTTATTATCGGTCGAAGAATTCAAAAAAAGAAAATACAAAGAAAACAACGGCATCCTATCCGGATGTCCCTGGAATCAAAATTATTAAAAAGACTTCCGTTTATCCTTACGGCAGATCAGAAAAAGACCATTCTGGAAATTAAAAAGGATCTCTTTTCACCCTACCCGATGTCACGGCTCCTTCAGGGAGACGTTGGCTGTGGGAAAACCCTGGTCGCCGTTATCTGCGCCATCGCTGTCATTGAATCCGGGGAGCAGGTTGCATTCTGTGCACCGACAGAGCTTCTCGCAAGACAGCACGCCGAGCATATTGCTTTTTTACTTGAGCCCCTTGGTATTTGCGTGGCTTTTTTATCGGGAAATGTAAAAGGGGAAGGACGAAAACAGATTACCTCTGCCCTGGAAAACGGAAAAATCGACCTCCTTATAGGAACTCACGCGCTTTTTTCAAAAGACATCTTCTTTAAAAACCTCGGGTTCGTTATTGTAGATGAACAACACAGATTTGGTGTGCTTCAGCGCCTTGCCATCATGAAAAAAGGAACTCACCCGGATCTGCTTTTAATGACCGCAACACCGATCCCCCGAACCCTTGCACTCACCGCCTTCGGTGACCTCGAGGTCTCTACAATTAAAATGCTTCCAAAGGGGAGAAAAAAAATAATTACTCATCTTACGAAAACAGGAAATGAACATAAAGTGTACCAGCGTATCCGGGAACAAGTCGGCTCCGGAAGACAGGCTTATTTTGTATATCCCCTGATCGAAGAATCCGAAAAATTATCTTTAAAAAATGCCGGGGATATGTACAACAAACTTGCTCAGGACATTTACCCCGAATTTAATATCGGTCTTATCCATTCACGCCTCCCGGAAGAAGAAAAACGTGTTGTCATGGATCGATTTATTAAAAATGAAATTAACATACTCGTTGCGACGAGTGTTGTTGAAGTCGGGGTGGACATACCAAATGCAAATTGCATGGTCATAGAACACGCGGAACGCTTCGGGCTCTCGGCACTTCATCAACTGAGGGGAAGAGTAGGACGTGGTCACCATCAATCTTATGCATTTCTCATTTACTCGCAGATTCTCACGGAAGACGGAATTAAGCGGTTAAAGGTAATAATGGAAACAACCGACGGTTTTAGAATTTCCGAGGAAGACTTGACTATCCGGGGTCCCGGAGAGCTTCTCGGGGTAAAACAATCCGGATTTTTAAAGTTTACCATCGCAAATCTCCAAAGAGATATGAGTATTCTGGAAATTGCCAGAAAAGACGCCCTTGATCTTATCGAAAAAGACCCGGGATTACTCGGCACGGATAATGGGGTTATCCGCGAGGTATTATCAAAAGCACCGCCCTTTCCGGAGCAGATGCTGGATGGCGGCTAAAACCTGCGGCACTTTTCTATTCTGCCAAAGCCTGTTGCACCAAGAGGGAAACTCCTGTACAATACAATTCATGAATAGAGCCGCACATACTAAAATTCTTCCTTTTATCATTACTCCTGTCATCACCCTGCTGGATCAGATCACAAAATATCTTATCAGCATTAACCTGGGGATACAGGAAGTGGCATTTTCCTTTTTTAACGGTTTTTTACAAATAATCCATGAACGAAATACAGGTATTGCCTTAAGCCTTGGGGCGAGTCTGCCTTATTGGGTCAGATTTATTATTTTCGCCCTTCTCCCCCTGGGGGTCCTGGGATACGCCTGTTATTATACCTTGAAAACATCCACCCTCACAACCCTGCAACGATTCGCAATCGCCGGAATAATCGGCGGCGGACTGGGAAACATTATCGACCGGATATTCCGGACTCAGGGAGTCATCGATTTTATCAGTTTCCGGCTTTATGGCTTATTCGGTTTATCCCACTTTCCCACATTTAATATCGCCGATTCGGCTCTTTCTATCAGCGCAGGCCTTTTTGTATTCACCTTACTTGTGCAAACCATAAAAAAAACAAGGCCGGCAGAATGAAATCATCCACGGAACAATTGCAGCGTCTTGATATTGATAATAAAGCCATCCGGGACAAAATTCTTCCTCTCTGCAGACTTGCCGCCGGGGAAGTATGGGTTGATAAAAAAAACGGTCACAGGATCGGTGTGCTCGATGCGACAAACCCGGAGGATATGGAGAAATTATTCGGCGGAAACACATCAACATGTTTTATAAATGATCCTCCCTATAATGTTGCAGTGGGAAACGTCAATACAAAAAGACTTTTTAAGATTGATATCAGGGATTATATCGATTTCTCACGAAAATGGATTACCCATGCCATTGCGGCTGCTTCGGTGAACAGTCATTTTTATATATGGATCGGAGCGGATTATAAGGATAATTTTCAACCTCTTCCGGATATCATGATGTTATTACGGGAGTTTTCCGGACTTAAGCCCAAAAACTTTATCACCTTGCGAAATCAGCGAGGGTATGGAACCCAGAAGAACTGGATGTGGGTAAGACAGGAACTTCTTCATTATACAATAGGAAATCCCTCTTTTTATGTCCACTATACGGATATCCCCAAAGTACTAAAAGGCTATTATAAAGAGATAAACGGCCTCCGGACCGAAAATATGGAAAGAAGTAAATCCGATTGTATTCGCCCGGGAAACGTCTGGATTGATATTCAGCAGGTATTTTACAGAATGAAGGAAAATGTCCCGGGATGTTATGCACAAAAGCCTATAAAAGCAATAGAGAGAATAATCCGGTCAAGCAGCCGGGAGGGTGATGTGATTGCGGACTTCTTTGCCCATTCCGGAACTACCTTGATTGCGGGCGAGATGCTCAACCGGAAGGTATTTACCTGCGATCTGGATCCTGTTTATGCGGAGATTACCCTCCGGAGACTGGAACGGTACCGGGAGACCGGTGAGCCGGGATGGCAGTGGAAAAATCCGTTTCCCGAGACAGAATGAAGGAAAAGACCACTTGTATACCCTGTTTATTGAACAGCAGCCTTTCTCATTTAGTTAATAATAATTCTTATAGATTGTTTTTATTTTTTATTTTAAAGAATAAGACAAGAAAACATGGTAAAGGATGAGATAATTTTCACTCAAAAAGAATTACAAAGTCTCGATGTAATCATACATAACATAGAAACGAATTTTGATCTCCTCATTCAAAAAATGAGAAAAGACCTCCTCTCCTGCATTTATGAAAACATCTATACCTTGCACCCGAACCGAATTTATGAAGTGATGACAGAAGAAGCGGAGACTTTTCTTTCATTTTTAAAAACCAGGGATAAGACAATAGCCGGTTCACGGGATAAACAAGTAGCCAGGGAAGGTCTCGGTGAAACCATCATTTTATCCCTTTTTAATGTTTTCCGGGATTTTTTTCTGGAGCAGTTTTATAAGGATCATTATGATGAGTTATGTTTTGCTCTCAAAATTACCAATATATATGTAAAAGTCTATTTTCCGGCTTTTAATGAGGAGCGAAATTTACAAATTTACAGGGATCAGGATTAAATGTACGGTGCTTTGATAGAAACCGTATCGAAACAACGTGCGGAAATTTCAGAAAAGGAAAAACAATTACAGGAAAGTAAACTCAATGCACTTAAATTGGCAAAAGACCAGATTGAACTCACCTCGGAAATACAACCGGATTTATATATACAGATTTCTCCCGATGCCCTGGATAGAATTCTTAACAATATCATAGATAATGCGATTAAATATAACAAATCAGATGGCAGGATAAAGATCAGTATAAAAGAAATGAAGGATTCTATTCTTTTAACTGTTCAGGATACCGGTATAGGGATTCGTTCCGATCAACTCAAACACATATTTAAACCATATTATCAAAGTGAGTATCAAAAACTAATTTAGAGGATAAAATACAGGGGTTAAGAGAAGGTGCGGTGGATTATATAGAAAAACCATTTTCCATTCAGGTCCTTAAAGAAAAAATTAAAGCATTAATTCGTGATCATGATATGTATACGGAAAGGGAACTTGAAAAAATAGAAGGAAAAATACGAAAGGTATTACGAAAGAAGGAAAACAGCTATGTGAAATTTGACCGGGCTGCTATAGAGTATAATCTTTCCAATCGTGAACGTGAAGTCGTACAATATGTTATCAAAGGTGTGGAAAATAGAGAAATTGCAGAATAGCTTTTTATTAGCATAGACACGGTTAAAAAACATATAAAGAATATTAAAGAAAAATGCGGGGTTAAAAACAAAATTAAGCTTACGAATTTATTCCGTGATTAAAAATCACCTTTTCGGGGCATAAAAAGTACCTTTCAGGGGACTTGTCAACAAGCCTATAGATTTTATAATAATAAGTAATACTATTTCAATAAATTTACAGTATCTATTCCATAATAGAGATGTAAATAAAGGAGAAAGTATTTAATTTTAAGTGTAATTGCATGTATAAAGAGATGATAAAGGCAACTTTTAATCTTATAAATAAAAGTTACCTGACGACAGAGACGTAACACAGCATATATTTAAGGAAGAATATGATCAGGAATCTTGTTAGAACAAGATATGACTCAAAAAACGTTTCCGGACTTATAAAAGAAGAATCAGGATATACCATAATCATTCATCAAAATAAAAAAATAAACAAAATCAAAGGAAATTTAAAAGGAGCATGAGTATGGATAAAATTAAAATTTTAGCGGTAGATGATGAACCGGGTGTGTTAAATGTCATTAAAAATGTATGTCGTAACTATGAAATAATTACTGAAACGTCAGCTTTAAGAGCAGTAGAAAGAATTAGAAATGAAAAATTTGATATTTTTATTATCGATTATCAAATGCCTGTTATAGATGGAATTGAACTCCTCGAAGAAATTCAGGAAAAAAATGCGGATTCATATTATGTAAGTATTTTTAGTACTGCTTACGGAACAATCCACTTATTTAAAGACGAACTTTGTAATGGACTTTTTTCTTATTTTATTGAGAAACCCTTTGAGACTGATATTCTAAGAGAAATAATGAAAAAATCGATTATTAAGCTTGGAATAATGAAAAGTCACCATTTACAAAAGATTCATAATAATTAGGGTATAGTAAAACTTTTTGTATATTTTTTTTTCCTTGCATGCACCTTGTTTTTCGTTCGGCCTGGTAATTCCAAACTACATTACCAGGCCGTATTTTTTTTCTCACATCGACATATCACTTATCAAAACTTATTTATTATAGTAGTGTTATCCCTTGATCACTATAACGCTTGAACATTAAGGAAAAAATGATGAGGATTACAGGCGGTTTATATAAAGGACGAAAAATTATTTGTCCCCCCGGAATTATCAGGCCGGCGATGGACAGGATGAGAGAATCTCTTTTTGCGATTCTTTATGATATTCATCAGAAATCTTTTCTGGATCTTTATTCCGGTTCCGGAATAGTCGGTATAGAAGCCGCATCACGGGGAGCAGAACCGGTGTATCTCGTGGAAAAGGATTTTAAAAAAAAAGGAACAATATTAAAAAATATTTCCTTTCTTGATTCCGGAATACAAGTTATTATGACACAATGCGAAACGTATTTAAAAAAAGCAAATCGACAATTTGATATTGTTTATTGCGATCCCCCTTTTAATAGAAAAAATAAAGGTGAAATTATTGAACTCATCGATACAAATAATATCCTGAATCAGGAAGGAAAAGTGATAATTCACGCACCGCAGGAAGATACGTTTGCAGAATCATATGGGACATTAACCTTATACGATACAAGAAAATACGGACGCTCAATGCTTTATTTTTTTCAAAAATGACACTCTTTCCGATTTTCATTTTTTCTCACGCAGCCGCCGGGAAAGAACCCGGTCTTTTCCGAACAGGAGATCCTTATATTCGCCGATTTGACCTGCATTTATTTTTACATCAAATATTTCAAGAGTTCTGATCCATTCCTTGATTTCTCTTTTAACAATTTTTCCGTTCTGCACATAAAGAGCCTCGGATTTTGAAATATCAAAAATTAATTGTCCGAATTTATACTCTTTGTTGAGCCGGGCATCCCGGAGTATGGAAATAAGAGGGATGTATGAGTTCAGGTAAGTATAGACTCTTCCCACAAATACAGGGTTATTTCTTTTTCCCCCGGGAAAAAGATACACCTTTTCTCCGAGATGAAAGGGTGCAAGAATGTTTAAGAATTCCTGAACCAGTCCTGCATCAAATTGAGGCTGTTTTTTAAATTCTCCGAAGACATGATTATAGGATCCACTATGTTTTATCATGTAATCGATGACATCCATCCTGCTATAGGGTACATTTAATGCACTCGGATTTGTCATTTCATCATAAAAATCAATAATCTGAAACAGCCTGACAAACTCATGTAAATGCTTGTTCTCGTTTAAAGGCGGAAAACCGGTTCCATCGGGAAAGTCATACTGTAATGAGCATATCATCTTTGAGATTGATGAAATATCCCGCCGGTTTCTGACAAGATTTTTTACTACATAGGTATTTCGCTGCAAAATATTTATTTTGACCGGTGCAGTTGAATCACTCTGAGTAAAAATAGGTTTTGTTGAATGGATTTGATGCACTGTACTCTGGCAGTAACCGATTGCATGGAGTAATATTCCGATGGTCGCATCGAGTATCATTCCCGGCCTGTATTGGAAGCGCAACCCTTTATCCAGGGATTTTTCCGGATCAAACCTCTCCAACGAGAGGGGGAATCCCTGGACAATTCGCTTTTTATTAATATTTGTCATGGCGATAAGAAAATAGACAGCACAATCCACCACATGCCAGGGAAGGGAGGTTCCGACACTGGAAAGCCGTGTATTTTCATACATACTGTGAAGCCTTACCGATGACAATGTAAGCCGCTGAATTGTATTCTTCTGCTGCGGTTTTTCCGGACCAAGAAATTCAAGATGCTCAATTTCCTTATATAATACTTTTACAATATCTGCGATAAATGTAAGATCGTAGCTGCTGACTATCTGCTCACTTCCGGCGTCTATATCAGGTTGATAAAGAGGGCCCGGGTTATTATCAAGAAGTCTGTCCAAAGTGATCTGTTTTTTCTTTCCTTTTGCCGCAAAACAGGAATCAGTCTCACTAAATGGAATATATACCGACTTCATCTTCTCGCAGAGTCTGTTTCTCAGTTCAAAAAAGCGGGTTTTTCGCTTTTGTACTTCCTTAATGAGCAATGCATCAAGCTGAGCATCGTCATAATACAAATTCAGCTTTTCCACTTCTTCATAAGAAAAATTGATCGTCGGGATATAGGCTGTTCTATATTTTCCCAAAAGCCGGATAGTTTTTTCACTCAACTTCTGTCCTGCTTTGAGTAATTTATCGGCAGAAATTAAAAGTCTGTCGCTCGGGGCAATTCTATCAATACTTTTCAGTTCGATTGAAGGCATAGGACCACCTTTCTCATCAGCAGAAAATACACCATTTATAAAACTACAATCGGAACTACTGATTTCTATTGGTCTCATGAAGAAACCATTTAGCTGCCTGATGTATAAACTCCGTATTATCCTTTATTCCGAGTTTTTTCTTAATATTGAACCGGTATGTTTCTATTGTTTTTATTCCAAGATTCAGTTCGGTTGCGATCTTCCGGGTGGATTGTCCCTGCCCAAGCAATTGAAACACCTCAAGTTCCCGGCTTGATAATTGTTCTATTAAAGATTTGGAACTCTTATTCCCTGAAAGTAATCGTCTTAAAAGTGGAAGCCGCAATTCCTCTCTTACGAAAATTTCTCCTTGTAAAATAGACCGTAAGGCATCTTTCAATCTGGCTGTTTCTTCATTTTTCATCATGTATCCGAGAGCACCGGCTCGTAAGACATGATCCGCATACAACGTCTCATCCAACTGTGTAAAAACAAATACTTTTATAAGGGGGTATTTGAAGAGAAGGTCTTTCATAAGTTCAATCCCGGATCCTTCCTGTAATGCAATTTCAAGAATAAGAATATCGGGCTGGTTGTTCTCCATATCCAGGTATAACCTATTTGAATCACCACTCATCCCGGAGACTTCCATAGATCTCATTTCTTTTATCACCGCCTCAAGACCTCTGCGCACAATGGGTTGTTCATCAAAAATATATACCTTGTAAATTTTTTTCACGAGTTAAAACCCCATATCCTTTCAGATAAAAGCAATCATATATAGTGTAGTAAATTCAAAATAATTTTACAAATTTACCGTAATTCTAATTTTAATGATCACCTTAAGATCTTCACCTCTTTTTATATTCATGATAATCTGATGATTATGGAGCCTTTGGTATCAGTCATTATTCCTACATACAACCGGAAAAAATTCCTTATGGAGGCTTTAAAATCCGTAGAATCCCAGACCTATCCCTATTATGAAATTATCATTGTCGATGACGGTTCCACTGATTCCACTCAACACTATCTATCCACGTTAAAACATCCTTTTATTCTTCTTCGTCATTCGGGGAAACCGGGTTATGTACGAAACAAAGGTTTTTCTGCTGCAAAGGGTGATTTTATCACTTTTCTGGACTCGGATGATCTTTGGAAACCGGAAAAGCTCGAAATGCAGATAAATTTTTTTAAGACTCATCCTGATATTAAACTATGCCATACCCGGGAAATCTGGGAACGAAATGGGAAAATAATTTCCCAAAAGACACAAAAGCATCGCCGGGAAGGATATATTTTTAATGAAACATTAAAGAAGTGTATTATCGGGCCGTCAACTGTCATGCTTACACGGGATCTTTTCACGGAAGCAGGTATGTTTCATCCGGAACTGGAGATCGCGGAAGATTATGAACTCTGGATGAGGATAACCTCACATCATCATGTCGGGTATATTGAAACCCCTCTTGTTCTTAAGCGGGCAGGCCATGACGATCAACTTTCTGAAAAATACGGACATATCGAATATTTTCGTATTAAGGCACTGGCCTCTGTTATTAATCAGGAACTTCTGACGGTTCCACAGCAAAGGGATGCGATAATGGAAATAATCAAAAAATGCCGCATTTATACTCATGGCTGTATTAAGCGGGGAAAGTTTAATGAAGCTTGTGAATTCATGAACCTTATGGAAAAATTCAAAAATAAGCTTGAAAAAGAATATTTTATTGATAATGATTAATAATGACACTAAAACAATGAAAGGTTAATTGTGGCATTTACCAAAGCTCAGATCAAACAGGCAGTAAAGGATTCAATTCCTTTGAATTTTTCGACATATACACTCGCTCATGACAGTATTGAGAAACTGGAAACCATACTAGAATTGTTTTTAGAAGAACTTGGAGAATCAAGGATAAAAAATCAGTTATCCTATTGCATAAGAGAAATCGCAGAGAATGGAAGGAAAGCAAATTTAAAGAGGATTTATTTCGAATCAAAAGAATACAATATCAATAATTATAATGATTATATAAATGGCATGAAGACCTTCAAAGAGGAGGTATACGGGAATCTTTCCATATACCTTGAAAAGTTAAAAAAAAATAAACTTTACACGAAAGTATCTTTTTTGGCGAATTCAAGTTTTTTAACCATCAGCATTACGAATAATGTACCAATTATGGGATTTGAGCTAAAGAGAATCGAGGAAAGAATATCCCATTCCCGTGCTTTTAAAACCATGGAAGAGGCTTTTGCATCTGTAATGGATCAAACAGAAGGCGCCGGATTGGGAATTGTCATCCTTATTCTGATGCTCAAAAAAATCGGTCTTTCGGAAGACGCCTTCACTATTCAGAAAGATGGAGAAGGTACTACTGCTAAAATAACTATTCCGCGGTCAGATGTTCTCCTGGAAAATCTTGAACCCCTTGTAGAAAAAATCGTATCGGAGATCAATGTCCTCCCTCAATTCCCGGAGCACATCTCATCTCTTCAAAAACTCCTCTCCAATCCGGATACGGAATATTCACAGATCGCTAAAATTGTCCGTACAGATCCCGCACTCACAGGTGATCTTTTGAAACTGGTGAACTCCGCGCAATATATGCTCAGGAATAAAATACAGGATATTACGGAAGCATTAAAAATGGTTGGTTTCCGGGGCATGAGAAATCTTCTCTACTCATACGGCTCACAAAAAATACTTGATTCCAAATACGGGGAAATGAAAAAACTCTGGGACCATTCATACAGAGCCGCTTTTTATGGATATCATATTGCGAAACTATATAATTTCAGGAAAATTGTTGATGATGTCTATGTAAGCTGTCTTCTTCACGATTTAGGCCAGGTGGTTGTGGAGTTTATACATCCTGATCTGCTGGAAGGTATCCGGAACTTTACCGTGGACAGGGGTATTACTGCCGAAATCTTTGAAAAGTTTACCATCGGACTCCACCACGCAGAGATCGGCGGGCGTATTGCGGAACATTGGAACTTTCCCGATCAACTTATCTCGGCAATCCGCTTTCATCATGAACCTGAAAAAGTACTCGAAGAGACAAAAGAATTAGTTTATACCGTATATCTGGCAAATTCACTCTGTAATATAGAAGAAGGTTCACTCTTTTTTGAACAAATGAACCCCCAGGTCCTGTCATTTATGAAGATTCAGGAAAGAGAACGCCTTGATTCCCTTCATAATAAGCTAAAGCAAGCAATCCAAAATGACAAAGGTGTAGAATAACCTGCTTTTCATTATTCCTCACATATCCTTTTTATCGAATCCAGAAATGCCTCAATAACAAAAGGTTTGGTAATGACAGCTTTAATGCCATATTCTTTATAATGTGACATGATGGTAGCATTTGAATAACCGCTTACGATGATAATCCGTGAATCCGGATCATACTTACGTATTTCCTGAACCGCATCCATACCTTGCATACCACCACGAACAGTAAGGTCCATGATAACCACATCAAAGGGACTACCTTTTTCCATTGCTTTTTTATATTCATCGATAGCCTGACCCCCCTCGGTGGTTGAAATAACATGATATCCGACTTTGCTCAATAACCGAACAACAACCTTTCTCACATCCTCATCATCATCCATGAGAAGAATATTTCCGCATCCGGAAAAGTCCAGTTTTAAAACCGTATTTTCCGTTTTAGGTAATATACCTGTTGATGGAAGATAGAACTCGAAGGTTGTCCCTATTCCGGGGTGAGATTCAACATGAATATAACCTCCATGTTTTTTTATAATTGAATAGGCGCTGGTAAGTCCTAAACCGGTCCCTGTCGGTTTTGTAGTGAAATACGGATCAAATATCTTCTGGAGGTTTTCCTCTTTTATCCCGGATCCTTCATCTTGTATGAGGACTTTAATATATTTACCCACTTTTAAGAGATTACCATAGGTTATCATATTGTCCCTGGTAATCTCAATATTCATAGCAGTAAGTATGATTTTTCCACCCTGGGGCATGGCATCCTTGGCATTAAATATAAGATTATTAAGAACCTGATACATTTGCCCTCGGTCGACTTCCAAAGACCAGAGATCATCGGGCAACACAAACTCACATTCTACATTGGCGCCACTCAAACAGAAACTGGCTGATTCAGTTATTATATTTTTTATGGAAGCACTCTCTTTTACCGGGGCCCCTCCTTTTGCAAAGGTTAAAAGTTGATTGGTCAATCTACTTGCCCGGAGTGCGGCATGTTCTGCATTAAGTAAAAATTCCTTCACCTCATCGGAGTTACTGATCTGACCTTTTGCAAGGGAGATGTTCGTTATAATTCCCGTGAGTATATTGTTAAAATCATGGGCCAATCCACCCGCCAGAACACCAAGGGAATCCATATTTCTCGCTCTCAATAACTCATTTTCCATTTCCTTCTGTTCGGAAATATCCCTGAACACTAACACGGCACCGATAAGAGTTCCGTCTTTTGATCTGATAGGAGAACCGCTCCCCGCGATAGGAATCTTTTTACCAAAAGAAAGTACCAACTGTGTATCAAGAGAAAAACTCATGGGATCACCTCTGTCCAGGAGGTGCGTTATGAGCCGCTCATTATATTCCGAATTATTCCTGCTCATAAAACTAAAGAAAGCTTGAAAATCATGACCTATTACCTGGCTTTGTTCTCTAAAGATAAGATTTTCTGCTACTCTGTTTAAAAAGACAACCTTTTTATCTCTGCTTATGGTGACAACCGCGTCACTGATAGATCGCAGGGTGACCTCAAAGAGTTCTTTTTCTTTTTCCAGGGCATCTTCCACGTTCTTTTTCGCGGTTAAATCTCCGATGACAATGAGAAATGCTATCGGTTTTTCCTCCGAATCATATATAATTGAAGCATTTAATTCGGCAGGATAGGGAGTTCCATCAACCTTTAAAAAAAGAAATTCACCGGTAAAAAGATTTTCTTTTTCAAAGAGTGCCTGAAAATTATTTTTAACACTTAATCGATCTTTTTCGGAAATAAATTTAAGAATATTTTTTCCGATTATAAGCGTTTCGTAATCTATATTACTTAAAGCAAGGGCTGTCCTGTTTACCATGGTGATATTTAAATCCAGATCCGTAAGAATGACCGGGTTAGGAGACGTAAAAATTAACGTTCGATATAATTTTTCACTTTC
The DNA here is from genome assembly GCA_016934975.1 of Spirochaetales bacterium. Lineage (GTDB taxonomy): Bacteria > Spirochaetota > Spirochaetia > SZUA-6 > JAFGRV01 > JAFGRV01. The sequence continues at coordinate 13,206 of JAFGRV010000071.1, forward strand.
ACGTAAGGCCTTCTCTATCTTCTTTCGCCGTTTAATATCTTTTCTCATATTTTCATTTGCTTTTTGAAGTTCCAGTGTGTGATGAGCAACCTTTTTATCCAATCGCTCCGAAACTTGCATTAAGGCATCTTCCGCGTGTATTTCCATGGTCTTAATTGAAATAATTTTCGACACCTCTTTTAAAATTTCAATTTCTATATCTTTCCATCTACGGCGGGGATCTTTCTCACTAAAACTAAAAAAACCGAAGGTCTTTTCCTTTATCTTGTACGGAATTGCAAGAAATGAATTAATGTCTGCTTTTTTAAATAATTTTATTATTTCAGAATGTAAATTCCCGGGAATATTGGAGGTATATAATAACACGTGCCCGGAAGAATCAAATTGCTTATAAATATGAGCGGGAATTGTGAGTCCGAGAGTCGATTTATATGCTTTTTTCTTCCATTGAATTTCACAGACCGCTTTATCTGCGTGATACCGGTAGAAACTTGCATATGAAACCTTGAAAAAAGACCCGATAAGATCAAGTAATGATTGAATAATTAATTTATCCGACAAATATTTTCTGGCTGCAATCTGCCAGATTATTATTCTTAATTTATTAATACTATTTTGTTCATTAAGTGTTGATTTTACTGTTAGAAATTCATCCGCTAAATTGTTGATTCCCGAGATGAGCTGGTTAAAACCTGCACTTTCTGTTTGAGGGAGATCAATGTTATTTATTCTTTTATTATTTTTGACATCATGCAACAGATTATTGAGCAACGTCAGATTCTTTTCTACATTTTGCATGTATTCTTCTAAGTCATCATTCATAAAAAAAATACCTCATTTATATAATACTGATAATTTTTTAAATTGTCAGTATTTCCGGTTATTGTAAGTTTATCATTTCCTTTTGCTATAAGTACTAAAGAACACTGATAAAGCTACGGAAAATGACATACTCCAACCGGTAGAGCATACATAAGGCTAAAAGGCCGTTTCCCGATTGAGCCTCTATCAGCACAGGTGTAAGAATCCGGTATTTCCTTTCAGGCATACTTCCGGACGAAAAATATACATTGAATCCATTTATTAATGAATTATGTAAAGGCTATACAAATGATAGCATATAAAAAACAGATTTTCCATTTTTTTTTCTTGACAATCATCACTCATATGCTATTATTCTGTATATTCTTTTTTTTTAACAAGAATATGCGGAATAATAGCGAAACGCAGGATCGCTGGAAATCAATAATTTTCATAACGGCAACCGTGTCATACATTACGTATTTGGGTTGCCTGCGTAGCCTGCGTAATGATATCATTAATCAAAATTACAGTATGATTTTTTCCATATATAATTATATTAAAATTATGCTTATAAAAATGCTTTGCATCTACACTGTAGATAGTATAAATGTAACATTAATTGATAAAAAAGAGTATTTTTTTAACGAGTTACTATGGTTTTGCACTCATTTCAGTGATAAAAAAGCACAACATGTTTTCTAAGTTTTAAAGCAGTACCCGCCTGCACAGTCCGTAATTTGTACGGCCCTATAAAGGACGTTCGTTCTTTTCAGGGAGGCGGCCCGGGGATTTTCATACGGTGTCAACTCCGGTGAAAATCTTCGATGTATAGAGAAACCGCTAATATCAAATAGTACAAGGAGTTGTAATGTACAACCCTTTTTTAGAAAAAATTAAGAACCCACATGGAAATAACGGGGCAATTGCATGCCCCTTTCCACCTTTAAAAGCGTTAGCTGGCAAACCGGCACATTCAAAATCACTTGCTGCATCTTATCTTTCAAGTGTATCGGAAATATTTCACAATATATACCGATACAAATCATCCTTAAGCCCCTGTGAAAGGAATCGCGAACATCGCGGCCTTGACCGGGAAAAGGGAACACAGGTCTGAGTTGTATCAACGTGCCTGTAAAGAATGTGCCTTTGCCGGGGTGGAAGTTTTTTAACCCGGAGATCCGACAGAACATACATTGAATGAGATACACACCGAAACTGTTGCGTGTTTTAACCGGGATCCTCTGCTATCCAAAGCCCTAATCCGGGATTATTAACAAAATAAATCTCCTCACTCCCCCCGATGTGATTATACCCCGCTTGTAATCTCGCAGGGTCATACATTTGCAGCATTGAATTTAAATCTTTATAAAGAAATCCTGCTCTTTCGATCTCCTCTTTTTCTATTTTCCCCGGACAATAACTCACGAAAAAGTGTTCATCTGTGGATCCGTGGATTAAATGGGCAGCTATGGCAAGATGTAACCGAAGTTCCCCTTGCTGTTCAACCATACTCCTGATCTGCTCCGTTCCTGAATATCCGTATTTTCTTATAAGGGCATCACTCGCTTGTGTTTCGCCAAAGGTTGATAGTCCGGGTCCCAGAATAATCAATTCTCCGCCTTTTTCAATCGCCATTCTCGTCCTGTAAATCGCTTTATTCCCGAGCCATGTACTTTTATATTCCAGGGGATCCAGATAGACCACCATTTTTTTAACAGGTTCCTTAAGGCGTGTTATATTTACTTTTTGGGACCACTCTGCTGCCTTGAGAAAACATTCCTCATCATCTCCGATAAAGAGTCCGCTTATGTTATTATTCCCTTCCGGATTTGTTTGAATAACAGTAAGGATATATAATACCTTTATATTCTTAAGAAAATTCCGTGAGGCATAATTAAAAATTCGTCTTATAGGTGTATCAGTTTTTCCCATGGTATTTTCAATACCATAGAGCGCACTGATATAGTGACTCGTGTCGATGCCTTCGCTGCCGCCAATACCGACAAAAATATTTTTATTATAGTTGGACATTCCGGCTACTTCATGAGGTACAACCTGTCCGACTGAAATAACAAGGTCATAATCAGAAGAACACAACATCCGGTTCACCTGACAAGGCCATGATGTTTTCCAGAGACCGTCGGTGAGACTGTCCATTTTAGAACCGGATATGTGACCGATAGTATCGACTTTGTTTACCGGATGGTGCTGATAAAACAATGACTTCGGTATATCACCGAACATCTGTTCAATCTCAAGGGAAGTCATCGGAGCATGAAGTCCTGTTGCCGGGAGTATGGAAACTTCATGTTCCTTATAAAAATCGCAGATATAACGAGTTATATCTCCTCCGAAAGAATGATAACGGGAAATATCCGGCGGGATCACCAGGATCTTCCTGCGTTTCCCACATAAAGCGAGAGTATTATTTATATGCTGTTTTACATCGGCAAGGGGAAAAACAGATTGCTTGCGTGTCTGACTCAAATAAACCATGATACATCCTTCTCCTTCTAAAAAATATGTAATGATTACATACACTCTATCATTATAATCAAAAATACGGACAAATACCCGGTTCCTGAACCGGAGCAAAATCCAGCGTTACTTTACGGGGGTATGAACCTTTAAAACTGATGGGGCATACACCCGTAAAGAAAATACAGACAAATACCCGGTTCCTGAACCGGAGCAAAATCCGAAATTACTTTACGTGTGTATGAACCTCTCAATCTACAGGCCATACACACGTAAAGAAAATACAGACAATTTAAATAACAATTGCATGAGTATACAGGTACCGGCAGGTGTTTACAATATCAACATCTTAAATTCAAAGTGATTCACATACTAAAATGTGATAAACCGGCAGTCATCAGAGTCTTTGCTTCGTATAGATAGATGTGATCCGGTATGAAAACTAATTCTAAAAATCCGATAGTAATGATGGAGTTTTTGCAAATACTTCATCATCCTTATTACATACATGAGTCTTGCAATAACTACTCCTTTTGACCTACTATTTCGAAAAAGCAACTACTATCCTTTCATATTAAATTTCCCTATAACAATGAACCGGATATCCCTGATTGCATCGAAAGAGCTCATAATATAAAATAAAGCAGTACTATATGAATTTATACTGACAGGAGTTGATGGTAAAAGACCACCTCAACAGGAGGCAGCTTTCTTTTGCCAGTAAATCCCTCAAAGTCCGTTCACAGAACGGTCGTTCACAGAACGATCGTTCATTAAAAAGCGGTGGTTATGTTTTATGAGTATATATGCTATTATTCCACATATTCTTGTTTTTTTAACAAGAATATGTGGAATAATAGCGAAACGCAGGTTCGCGTGAAATAAAAAATTTTCATAACAACAACCTTGTAATAAATTAATTATTTGGGTTGCGTCCGCAGCCTGGGTGCAGGCGTAGCCTGCGTAATGATAAAAACAGGAGTAATAATTATGAAAGTAAGAAGCAAAAAAATTTTTTTAGTATGCTCGTGGCTGCTTATCCTTGGATGTGTGCTGATAAGCGGAAACAGAGTCTTTGCAGAACCCAGATCCGGGGATGCGTACTATAATTACGGAGAGGTACTGCAAAAAGCAATCTTATTTTATAAAGCTCAACGAGCCGGAGATCTCCCCGATGATTATATACTTCCCTACAGGGGGGATACGTGTATGAATGACGGAGCAGATGTCGGCCTTGATCTCACAGGTGGGTGGTTTGATGCAGGAGACCATGTTAAGTTCGGTATGCCGATGGCATATTCCGCAGGGCAAATGGCATGGGGGGTGTATGAATACCGGGAAGGTTTTGAACAATCAGGGCTCCTGGATACAATTCTCGATGAAATAAAGTGGGCAACGGATTATTTCATGAAATGTCATCCCGAACCGGATGTTTATTATTATGACTGCGGTTATGGTGAATCCGACCACAGCTGCTGGGTCCCCCCCGAGGTCGTACATCTTTTTACGGAACGTACATCCTTTAAAGTAGATCCATCCACACCCGGCTCGGATGTTACAAGCCAGGCATCTGCCGCCCTCACCCTGGCTTCATTGATTTTTGAACCGACAGACCCGGCCTATGCGGCAGAATGCCTGACCCACGCAAGAGATTTGTTTGATTTTGCGGATACCTACCAGGGAAGATTCCCCCTTGATAATTTTTATCAATCCGGGGGTTTTACCGACGATCTTACATGGGCCGCTGTCTGGCTTTACATCGCCACAGGGGAACAGGAATACCTCGATAAAGCCCTTAATTATATTCCGATACCGGAACTCGGGGGTCATCATACCCACTGCTGGGATGATGTGACCTATGGCGCGGCAATTAAACTCGCGCAAATTACCAAAGATCCGGCTTATATTGAAAAAGTTGAGGTGAACCTCGATTGGTGGCAGCCAAATGGAGGACTTACCTATACACCGGGAGGACTTGCCTACTTATCAAACTGGGGGGTGCTGCGATATGCATCAACAGCCGCCTTTATTGCTTTTGTCTGGTCGGATGACGAAACCGTCTGTTCACCGGGAAAAAGGGATGCATACAGGACGTTTGCTGAAAAACAACTTAACTACGCCCTGGGTGATAACCCGAGAAACTCAAGCTATGTGGTTGGTTTTGGTGAAAATGCATCGAAACATCCCCATCACAGGACAACACACGGATCATGGATAAGCATGCTTGATGTACCTGCTTTTCACCGGCATATCCTGTACGGCGCTCTTGTGGGGGGGCCGGATTCAAGTGATAATTATGTTGATGATATTAAGGACTATATGCTCAACGAGGTAGCGGACGATTATAATGCGGGCTTTATCGGCTCCATGGCCAAGATGATTATGCTCTATGGCGGCGATCCCCTTCCCAATTGGCCGCAGCCCGAAGATTTCCATCCCCCCGAAGGGGTTCTGAATGAATATTTTTGCAGAGGATGGATACAATGGGAAGGTCCGAGAGATTGTGATGTCCTGTTCCAAATTAACAACCGCTCCGCTTGCCCCCCTACTGTCTGTGAAAACATGTCTGCCCGCTATTTTATGGATTTATCCGAAGTATTTGCCGCCGGATATGGGGTAAATGATATCACAATCAAAGTGCAATCCGGGGATACTGGTGCGGTCGTTTCCTCATTAACCCAGTGGACCGGCGATGTCTACTATTTTAGCTTAAGTTTTCCGGGAGTCCTCATTCATCCGGGACATTGGGACATCGCCGAACGTGAGGCGATTGTCCGGATAACCCATCCGATAGATGGAGCAACAGAGAATGACTGGTCATATCAGGAAATAACCACGAATCCCGATTATAATGCACGATTATTCACCGGGATGACCGCATATATCCCTGTATACGAAGACGGTGTCCTTCTCTGGGGAGAAGAACCGCCGGGAGGAACAGCCACCACACCCCCGGAAGCAACACCGACTCCGACTCCCGTGGGGACACCTTTACCGACATCTGCACCGGGAGGAGAATTAGGGGATGTTAATGAAAGCGGATCTGTTGATATTATAGATGCCCTGTTAACAGCACAATATTACGTCGACTTGAATCCGACAGATTTTAATCCGAACATGGCAGACACCAATTGTGACGGCAACCTTGATATAATAGACGCACTCTTGATAGCCCAATATTATGTGGGATTGATAACTGAATTTTGCTAAGTGGAGTTTTTTGAAAAAAAACTCCAAGCGCTAAGCCCGAAGGGCGTGCGCAGATATTATTGATGCGCTTTTAATAGCACAATATTATGTGGGATTGGTAACTGAATTTTGTTAGTATTCAAAGCACACCTCTAATTTTTTATTGAACTTATCTTTTATGTTTCTAAACCAGGGGCTGTCTTAAAAAAGACGGCCCTTTTTTTTTAATTCTTTATTTCTTCATATAATATTCATATTAAAAAAGTATGTTAAACACAAGAATACGGAGCCACTTATAAAAGTAAAATAGTAGTGGTTGTTCTTTTACAAGTGGCTTCGGAGTATTTTTATTTCATAATATTAACTTTTTAAGGAGGACATTTATGTCAAATAAGAATAAAAGGAATAAATACATCGGAAAGAAAGACGGTCAGAAAAAACAAATACCCCAAAAACCTTTGTATATTTTTGGAATTATCGCTATCGTCGGCATAGGAGCTGTGCTTTTTATCTTTTCAAACCAGGGCAAAAATTTCATTAATTCCCTGTTTCAAACCGAAAAAACCGTCACCACTCCTGTTGCAGTACAAAAGGAAAAGGAACTCATTAAATCATCGAGAACAGAAAATACAAATATCAAAAAAGAGGAACAGATAATCATCGCTGATACTACGGCAGACAAAAAGATAGAAGAAAAAGAATTGATAAATCCTTCCCGGCAAAGTTTCAGTATTACACTTAATAAAAATGAATTGACTCAAAAAGGGAGTTATTTCTCATATACATCTTCAAAAAATGTAGAAATAAAATACTTCGGTCTTCTGGATAAAAACGGACAAGCCCATGTCGCTTTTGACGCATGTGATGTGTGTTTCCGTGCAAAAAAAGGATATGCGATCCAGGGTGATAACGCGGTATGCAGAAATTGCGGAAACAGATATCCCGTGAGCTCCATCGGAACAGAGAATCAATACGGCGGATGCTGGCCAAGTTATCTGCCCATAGAAGTGAATGGAGATATTATCAACATAAAAATAGACGACCTTGAAGCACATGAATACATGTTCAGTTAAGGAGATCGGAAGGAGATACTATGCCACTGATAAAACTTGATAACGTATCAAAACATTATACCGGGGGTGATGAAATCGTAAAAGCCCTGGATGAAGTGAGTATGACGATTGAAAAAGGTGATTTTGTTGCTGTTTGCGGTGCCTCAGGATCCGGAAAAAGTACATTATTAAATATACTTGGTATCTTAAGCACACCAACAGCAGGATCTGTCATCATTGATGAGATTGATGTGTACGCCCTGGGAACTGAAAAAAAATCTGATTTCAGATCCGATTATCTCGGCTTTATTTTCCAGGGATTTCAGCTCGTTCCCTACCTGACGGCGTGTGAGAATGTGATGCTCCCTTTAGCGATCACCAGTGGAAAAAATAATGATAAACGGAAAAAAGCCCTGGATATGCTTGATCATGTCGGTATATTGAACAAAGCACATAAACTCCCGAACCAGCTTTCCGGGGGTGAAAATCAGCGGGTGGCAATCGCCCGGGCCTTGGTGAATGAACCGGAAATCCTCCTGGCAGATGAATTAACAGGAAATCTGGATTCAAAAAACAGCGAAGAAGTGATGAATCTTCTTGTGGATTTAAGTAAAAAGGGAAAAACCATAATCATGGTCACTCACGAAAAAAGTATTGCACAGTACGCAGGAATTACTATCAACCTTTTTGACGGAATGATTAAGGAAAAAATTCAAAACGGTACGGGGGTGTTGAAATGAAATTAACGGATATTGCCATAGGTAATCTGAAGCGTAGAAAATCAAAGATCATATTTATTATTCTGGGCATGATGATCGGGATTGCGACAATTGTTTCTATTTATCATGTCACTCTCCAGGCACAGGCTGATATAGAGAAGAAAATAGACGAGTTTGGGGCGAATATTATGATCATCCCCAAGTCAAATACCCTTTCCATGACCTACGGAGGTATTACTATACCCGGGGCAAATTATGATGTCCGGGAGATCCATGAAGATGAGATCGATAAAATCCGGACAATCAAGAACAATGAAAATCTCTCTATTGTTTCACCCAAACTACTCGGTGCAACAGAAGTACAAGGAGAGATAATCCTCCTCGTCGGAGCAGATTTATCAACAGAGATAAAACTCAAGAAGTGGTGGAAGTTCGAAGGAGGAGGTTCCCTTACCCTTACCAGGGTGAAAGAAAAAAGCCCGGTTGATCCGACACATTTTATAGTAAATAGCGTTATAGAAGGACTTAATGGGAATGATGTTATTATCGGATCCAAGGTTGCTGAAAAATTCAATCTTTCACCAGGTGACATGATCGTATGTTCCCGGGATGATATAAAGAAAGAGGTGAAAGTAAAAGCTATCATTTCGGAGACTGGTTCCCAGGATGATTCAATTATATTTATGAACCTGGATATGGCTCAAGTTTTACTCGGTAAAGAGGGAAAAATATCCCTGGTGGAAATAGCCGCACTCTGTGCCGGATGTCCTGTGGAAGAAATGGCGGCGCAGATTAATGGAGTTGTCACTAACGGGAAAGCAACACCGATAAAACAGGTTGTCGCACAACGAATGCATATGATCGGTCAGATTTCCAATTTCGGTTTCATTCTCGGCATTATCATTATACTTATCGGATCGCTTATTGTGTTTACAACCATGACCGCTTCGGTAAACGAGCGGCAGCGGGAAATCGGGATATTCAGGGCGATCGGATTCCGCAGAACACATATAATGCGAATAATATTCACAGAGACTGTTATATTAAGTTTTTTGGCTGGTATAATCGGCTATACTGTCGGTATTGGCAGCAGTGTTATTTTTAACGGCATATTGGGGAACTCCCAACTCTTATTATTCAATCCCCTCGTACTCGCAGGTTCAGTGGGTATGGCGGTGATTGTCGGTCTTCTTGCAACGTTATATCCGGCCCTGAACGCAGCGCGGATTGATCCTGCAACTGCCTTAAGACAGATTTAATTTATCATCAGGCACATTGTTGGCTCGTTCCATGACTATCGCACCTATGCAAAATGCATAATTCTATGCATTTTGCATAGGTGTGTTACATTTACGAATCCTACAGTTCACTTTATATAAATATATTTTTTTCATCAGGGCTTAATACAACACTCCTGGTTTTTGTAACTGCTTATATTATAATACGCTACATGGCAAAAACGAACAAACCAAAAATGTATACACACGACCCGTCATCATCCTTATATTTATCCTTAATGCCCTCATGACTTTTTATACCTATTTTAAGGATTATAATGGAGATAAACAAGCGGGAAAGAAAACCATCATTGTTATTTTCGGACTTGAAAAATCCAAAGTAATCGCATTAATTTCCGCATTCATTCCAATAATCGTATTTATTTTTCTTCAATCAATTAAAATCTTATTTTTCGATCTAAACACTACTTTTATCATACTGGGAATTGATTCCTTCGGATACCTGATGATCGTGAATGCGCTGGAGGACGAATTTAATATACATATTGATGAGACAGAATTTCAATATCTCCGTACCGTCTCGGAGATTATAGATGAATTACTCTCGAGATATCCCGGAATTTAACCCCTACTATCGTGGTTTCGAATCCGGGCTTTCAGATCCGGTCATAATAGTAAGGAAAGGAATTCATTAATCTTGCATCCAATAATTATCTTGGACTTGCAAACGATATGCGGGTAAAAGATGAAATAAAAAAGGCGGTGGATATGTATGGTGCGTCTCTTTGCGGAACACCTATTGCTACCGGATATGCCGACATATATAGAAAATGTGAAAAGAAGCTTGCCCGGAATGCTCATTATAGAAGGATATTTGTTGTAACAGAATCCGTTTTTTCCACCGAGGGGAGTATCGCCCCTTTTGACGAAATAAAAGGGTTATGCGATAAATATAAGGTGATACCGGTTATCGATGATTCACATGGTATCAGTGTGATCGGAAAGAGTGGCAGGGGAATCCTGGAAGAAAAAGGTATATCTCATTTTAAGGGTATTTATACGGCTTCCTTAGGGAAAGCGATAGCTCATGCCGGTGGTATGATCACCGGCAGTAAAAAGTTCATTGATTATATCCGGTACAGCACTCCCGGACTCATTTATTCAACAGCACTCCCCCCTGCAATTATTGCGGGAATATGTAAAGTACTTGATATTATACAATCCGATTTTAATACGTTAAGCAGCAGAATGTGGGAATATAAAAAAATGATACAATCCGCATTATCAAAGGCGGGATATCATCTTTCCAATGGCGAGGCCCCGATAACTTCCATCAACTGTAACAGCACTCATGATACGATTCTTCTCACGAAAAAATTATTTATGGAGCATATTATCGCGACACCCTTTATTCCGCCTTCGGTTCCACCAGGGAGTGGAAAGGTAAGAATAATCGCAGGAGCAAATAGAAAAGGATATCCTGTCATAATAGTACTGATTTTACCACCGCTTATTTTGGCTGCTGTGCGAATATCGGACTGGGAGCGACACTTGCGCGTCTGGCGGACAGTGGGATTCGGAAACGAATGGGGGATACATTAGGAACTTTTCTCTCCCATATAAAAACCCTTTGTATCTACAAACCGGTGGATATGATATACTATAGTGATGGTATAAAAAGAAAAGCACAACGTATCTACAATATTTCAATCGGGAGAACTTATTATATAGCCTCCGGCATTAAAGTACACAATACCCTTAAACAAGGCGACGGTTTATTTTACAACCTGATCATAAAAAACCTCTCGCTCATCTCTCTTATTCCGTGTTTAAAAGCCATATATAGTGGAGACAAAGTGAAAAATAACAGGACTATATCCCTTTCATACACGAGTGCCTTTGAACTCGAATCCGGGGGTCGACGTATCGAGGTTGAGTTTAATGGTCAATCCATGCTTTTCTCGATGGATGAGTTTTCCAAAGAAGACAATTTTCGGGAATCGGATCCGGGAGTTCTTGGGGCCAATCTTGCGACAGGGAGTATAAGCGATATTTTAGCCTCCGGAGGAATTCCGCTTTTTTATGCCCATGCCATGGTAATCGGCGATACCTGGGACGACCAGTTTATAAAAGAATTTTCACAGGGCATCGCGGAAGTTCTTGCCAAGGCAAAGACAACTTTTCTCGGGGGAGACCTGGGAAAATCAAAAACCTGGCATTACACTGCCTCGGTAATCGGCAAGGCCCCGTTAAAGCCAGTACGACGTACCGGAGCGCGGGCCGGAGAGAATATTTATATTACCGGAAGAATTGGTGGGGGAAACCTTGAGGCGGCCCTTACTCTCTATGTAAAAAAATATTCAGGGAACAAGATGATGAGCAACATAATGACATCAATCCCTATAAAATTTGTTTTACGACTGAAGGAATCAAGATTGATACAAAAGTACGCAAGCTGCAGTATTGATACAAGCGACGGCGTCTTTAATGCCCTTAATGAAATCGCGGAGAAAAATAAGGGCACGGGATTGAATCACGATATATGAAAATGATGCAGGATGAAGACCGTATCTCTCTGCTCTGTGCTCTTCTCGCATTAAAAGATGCAGGCTATAACGTTGAACAGCAGGACAAACTTTATACCATAAAAAATTTGCCCCATGCGAGCATACTTATCGGCACAGGATTCAGCGGACTTCAAACGTCATTTAATTCTTACTGTTCACACAATTGCGAAGAGAAAGCCCACGGACATTTTGACAGGATGATAATTCCCAGAATGATGCCTAACTCGGTTGCCGCCTGGATCTCAATTTTTTTTAACATTAAGGGTGGTGCATTGACGGTGAATGCTTCCTGTGCTTCCGGTACAATCGCTGTAGGAAGGGCTTCCAGGTCGATAAAGAATGGTTATTGTACATCCGTAATCGCGGGAGGAGTGGAATGTATGAAAGAATCCACAGGTGCAATCATGAGAGGATTTGATGTCATCGGGGCACTCACAACATCCGATGACGGATACCCCATCCCCTTTTCAAAGAAGAGAAGCGGCTTCCTGTTTTCCGAAGGGGGCGGATGTATTTTGGTACTGGAAGAATTAGAGCAAGCGCTGAAACGGGGAGCGGGAATTTATGCGGAAATTGTCGATTACTCGGAAAATAGTGATGCTTATGGGATTATCCGGACCCTGATTAATGCAACGAAAGGAATTCTCGGACATACGATCGGCGCGAGCGGAGCAATATAAGCCGGTGTCACCGCCTTATCAATAAAAGAAAAAATGATTCATGGTTCCCCGGTTTTATCGGCAGTCATATAACACGGCAATTCTGTAAAAACAATGTATCCGTGAGTTGTCTCGTACGAAGGGCCAGCTCCCGTGCACGATTAAAAGGACTTGATGTCGAATATCAGTATGGCGATATACGGGACGTATCAGCCTTAAGGTGAAAGACGAAACCTTTCCCGATAATCCGCACTATCATTATTTTTTGGATTCTGTCTTTCCATCGAAATTAAACTATTACAGAGATACAAAAGCCATGGCGACAAAGGAAGCCGTGAAAATTGCATCGGAACATAATCTTAATCTTACAATACCGGAACCTGTCTGGGTGTATGGAGAAGGTGAGTTTTCATCAGGCTTTTATGAGTACATGAAATCTGTTAAAGATGGAATGTTTGTCGTACCAGGTTCAAAAAAAAATAAGTTCCATGTGGTTTACAGTGCCGATTGTGCCCGGGCCTTTTTTCTGGCATACGAGAAGAAATTAAAAGGAATCGAGCGGATACTCATAGGAAATAAAGAACCGGCATTGATGCGGGATATTTTTTCTTATTTTATAACAGATGCCGGACTGAAACAACCGCTGCTGATTCCAAAGTGGATAGTGTATCCCGTTGCCCTGATCCTGGAATTGATCCATACCGTCGTTAACATAAAATCATCACCGCTTCTTTCCCGGGGGAGAGTAAATATGTTTTATGATACTATCGAGTATTCCGTGAAAAAAGCGGAAAAACTACTGGGATTTAAGAATAGATATTCTTTGGAAGAGGGCATCCATCGCACAGTGCGATGGTATAAGGAACATAATTTTATATAGTCTTAACGTCTTGTTAAAAAACGGAAAGTTGAAGAAAAAAAATATTGTTTATTTCTATCAGAAAGAGGAATTGTGTATGGAAAAGATTAAGAACTGTACGGGGATAAGTAAGTTTCTTTTTAATATAAAAATAAATATTTATGTATTCTTTCATTATCTTGGTAAACTCATAAAAGGAGATGTATCTATTCGAAAATTCCTTATTATTCTGCAAAGGCTCATCTATTTCCTTGCAAAACTTCAGCATAATAAATTTGTACGAATCGGTAAGAACACACGGCTTAATTTGTACATACCGGGATTTCCGGCAAAGAGTTTTTATACGGCGCTGAACAAATTCAGTATATTCGATGATAAACTGCCAAATACAACGGTACTTATCTCTCTCACCTCCGCATGCAGATACAGTTGTAGTCATTGCTACCAGAGAAATGATAAGGGCAAGGATCTTCCTCTTGAACATCTCTCCCTCTTGATAAAAACCTTTCACAACACATCTATGAGACCTGGAACAGGGGAAACCATACGGAACTTTATAAGATTCTTGAAAAAAATAACTAAATGGGTATCTTCTTTTTTATTCTATGACTATATTTAATAGTAAGAGAATCTCTTTACAAAGAGATACCTTACATGAAAAGCATAAGTAGATAACCATGGATAAAAATCGGTTAGGAACACTCACTTCCGGCAGAGTGACACCCCTCCTCTTAAAATTATCTTTCCAGATGATGGTCGGAATGTTAGGCATGGTCATATTTAACCTCGTGGATACCTATTTTGTGGGGCAGCTGGGTACGGAAGAACTCGCTGCCATGGGTTTTACTCAACCGATAGTATTATTACAAGCTGCAATCTCCATGGGTCTTGGGGTGGGTGCCGCTTCGGTTATTTCTCATCTTATCGGTCAGGGAGACCATGCCAAGGTACAGCGGCAGACAACAGACAGCCTTATTCTCACATTTCTTATTGTTTTAGTGGTGGTCATTGCAGGAATCTTTTCCATGGATATACTCTTTTCTGCCATGGGGGCACATGGACATGTCCTTGATCTTGTAAAAGAATATATGTTCATCTGGTATCTTGGGGTTGCCTGCGTTGTTATCCCCATGGTGGGAAACAATGCTATCCGGGCCGCAGGAAATACTCTTATTCCAAGCATCATTATGCTTATTGCCATTGTTGTCAATATTGTGCTTGATCCCCTTCTTATTTTCGGGATACCTCCTTTTCCCAGAATGGGTTTACAGGGGGCCGCCCTGGCAACGGTCGTCGCACGTGCAACAACCCTGGTCTGCGCTCTTTTATTTTTACGCTTCCGGTTTGATATGCTCACCTTTAAAATACCGCGATTAAGAGAACTCCTCGCGTCATGGAAGCGGATGCTCTTTATCGGGATCCCCGCGGCAATTTCCCAGGCAATACTTCCCTTATCCATGGGAATTATTATCAAGATAGTGGCCGGTTACGGTCCCTCAGCCGTTGCGGCCCTGGGGGTGGGTGTAAAAATTGAATTTCTCGCCCTGGCACCTATTCGGGCGATCAGTACGACACTTATCCCGTTTATCGGGCAAAATCTTGGCGCAGGGAATATGAAACGGATAAGAGCAGGTATAAAAACAAGTCATGTTTTTTCCATACTACTGGGTTTACTGTTATTTATCATATTTTTCTTTTTCGGGAAATCCATCGCATCAATCTTCAATGAAGAGACTGATATTATCAATTATATTCAAAAATATTTGATTATAGCATCAATAGGATACGGTGCTTTAGGGGTTTTCTTTATTAATGTTGCCGCATTTAACGCATTAAAGAAACCCCTCCACTCGGTCCTGGCAAATGTTGTCCGCTTTTTCGTATTATATATTCCTCTCGCACTTATATGTTCCAAAATCATGAACCTTGAAGGTGTGTTTTGGGGAGCATCGATGTCATCTATCCTCGGGGGTATATTCATCTGGGGGTGGCACCAGGTGGAGATGGGAAAGATTGAGAGGAGATTTGAGAATGCGGAAAGCGAAGTAAATTGAATAAAAATTAAAAAAAGCTGAATAGATGATGCTCATTGTAATGTTTATGGCACCATACTTTTTCTCTCTTATATTCTTTTGTGAAAATTTATTTTAAATTCAGGTGCCCTGAAGGGAGAAACATACCATTTACTACTTACTATAAACATGGAAAAATAAGCTGTCAATACCGCATTTCACAACCACGTCATTCTCCAGCTTCCGCAATACATTGGTTTAATATCTCTACATTTTCGATATTATCATCCATAACCAGATTGATATCGGCTAATAATCGTTGGAGTTCATCTCCTTTGCTCATTTGACCTTCGAGCTGGGTTGTAATGGTGAGAAACGTATCCTTTAAATCGGTAAGAGATACTTCTACTTTCTCATTCTCTGTCACTTCATTTGTGATGAGGTTATTTAAGGTATCGATATCACCGGAAAAACTTTGTACGGAGCTAAAGATTTTTGAAGATTCGATTTTTTGTTCCCGAATTAAAGAAGTGATTGTATTAATATTTATGGCGGAAAGTTTTGATTTTTCAATTATATTGAGAAGACTTTGTTCCACATCTTCTGCAAGTACACTACTTTGGGTAATTGTTTCCTGCATTTCCTTTATTTGTGAAAAACTTGATTTCAGACCTGCCTGAGATTGCAGTGCCAGTTTCCGTATTTCCTGAGCTACTATTGAAAACCCTCTTCCTGTCATCCCTGCCCTGGCCGCTTCGATTGCCGCGTTTATAGAAAGAATATTTGTTTTCTCTGTTATATCTTCAATCGAGTTAAGAATACTGCTGATGAATTGAGAATAATCAGCTAACCGGATATTAAAATTCTTGGATTCAATAATGACGGAAGAACTATTCTCTGCAAGTGCTGCCAGGTTTCCCGCGACATTATCAACATTTATGGATGATTCCAGGGTTGTTTCAATATGAGAATTCATCTTCTTTACCGCCGAGGTTATATGCCCCATAACTGAAGTCTGATTCTTAATTGTTTCAGGCAACCGCCGGTTGGATTCTTCTATTCTGCTTTTGATTTCACTCACAATTTTTTCCACATTACCCAGGTGATAAACGGAATCCTTCATCAACATTGCATTACTCTTTTCATAATTTTGTATCACTTCAATGGAATGAGAAATTATACTATCGAGTTTTTGATATGAGGCAGTGAGCCGATCGGTGACAATCCCGATCTTCTCAATAATTGATTCCATTGATGTGTTTCGTTTGTTTATTGCATCCTGCTGGACTATGGATTTCGTATACATATCTGCCTGTTCCTTGGATAATATAATGAAAATAGTGATCACCAGGAAGGTAAATCCATACGGGACAAGCCAAACAAAGGGCCAGGTAAATGCATTCAGGTGAGAAATATCAGAAAGGCTTGTTATAACAACAATAATGAATCCAAAGAGGATAATTGCCGCGTTGCTGCTCTTCTGTTTAATTAATGATATAATAAGGAGTATCATAATAAAAACAAGAGTTGGTGTTATGTATAAATTGGAGATAATAACTGTAAAAAAAATATTCACCCTTGTTTTTGAATTTATAAGGACTGTGATAAGTGAAAAAATGATCGCGGGAATGATGATTATCAGTTTTGTCCATCTATTACGATGGAGGATCTTTGTAAAATGAAGAACAAAAAAGCATATAAACGCAGTACAGAGTGAAAATCCGATTCTGGATAATTTTATAAGGAGCAGACTATCTGCAAAATTAAAATAAAAGCCAAGATTGACAGTATTTAATGCAAAGAAAAAGCAGGTAAGAGAAAAAAAGAAGTATTTTTGTTCTCTTGATTTATTAATAATGAACATTTTATACTTCATTTTTCAATACTCATTTAAATATGGTTGTGGATCATTCTTTACCTCATAAAAGTAAAATTAATTCAAATTCTAAAATCAACACGTGAGAGCAAGTTTTATGTGCTCTGATGAAGAGAGTTATATCCACTACAAGGAGTAAGGTTGATGAAAAGGCCTATTTCTCCCAGCGGCTTGATAGTGCTATTACCTGCCCCCGTCATCAACTTCTTCGGTCCGTGATCCTTCCCTGCTGCCGGAATCCGATGAATTCGTATCGGTTGTCGTCCTGCCTCCGGAATCCTGGTCCGTATCAATCTGAGGGTTATTGATTGATGTATCAGGGGTTGCCTTATTTCGATCCTCATTAATCGCGTCTATCGTATCTTTCAATATCGTTTCTGTCTGCAATACAATGTCATATGCTTTATCAATATCCCGTAATGCATCATTATAGCTTTGAGGTCGTGAATATCTTAAAACATCCTCTGCTTCTTCCAATCTGTACCTGCTGTTATCAAGAATTTCTCTGATAGC
>JAFGRV010000522.1 GCA_016934975.1 Spirochaetales bacterium
AATATAGAAGGCAAAGCCTTCAAAACAATGAAATATTGGTAAACATGGACCACCCCCAAAGGAGGTGGCTTCCTTTTGATAGTGAATTAAAAAAAATATCTCCGGTCATGGTTGTCGGTATAGGATCCGCCGGGATATAACTACGGAGAAATAAGAGAAAGAGACTTGATCCGGACCCCCGAAAAATTCCTGAATCTTATTAAAGATGAAGTCGTTCCCTTCGTAGAGAATAAATTTTCCTGCGACCCCGACCGCCGTATTCTTTTCGGGCACTCATATGGGGGGTCTTTTCTCGTGTATGCATTTACATCCGGCATTATAGAACAAGACAGGACCTTTACGGATTTATCGGTTCCAGCACTGTTTTTCAAGAGTCAAAGGCAATGGGCTTAATGAATCAACTCCCGGAACCAGGGGCCCCAATTTCATATAATCTCTTTATGAGTTATGGTGAACTGGAAAGTTATTCCTATTTTGGTGAACCCCTTGCCGAATTTATACCTATCCTGGAAGCCCGGAATTATAAGGACTTTCACTTACATTATTACGTTACTCCGGATAAAGATCATTATGATGTCGCCAGGCCAAACCTTTTCAATTTCTTTCCGATTTATAAAAATTTGACTAATTAACATTTTTATGATATAAAAAGGAAGAAAGGGAGGGAATATGAAAAAAAATATTCTAATTATATTATTTATTTTAGCGGCATACAGCCTGTTTTCCCAGGGTGAAGTGGCCGATGTCTGGATCGAACCGGTCAACTATAATCCAGGATCCCATACCTATTTCTCGGTAGACGTTTATGTGAATTCAGGGGATTATGACATCGCCGCCATGGGTGTTACATTCACCTTTGACGCAGATCTCTTTGAGGTGGATACTTCATCGGGTGAAAAGGATGGTGTAACAGTATGGCTGCCCGATCCCGATCATGGATCATTTTCAGTAAATCCCAATAATCCCGGTAAATTGAGAGTTGTTTTCTTTACCACAACCGCATTCCCCGCCGGCTCAAGGGTCCATGTCATGACGCTCTATTTTTATGCCCTCGCAAACGCAATTTTTGATACAACGATTGATGTCGATAATCTCATTTCCCCTGATGTTGAAGATATCCTTCCGGAAAACATGGTTTTCGAATATGGTCAGGTAACCACCAATCAAGCCGATTCAAGCGAATGGCATACCGTGAATCTTCAAAACGACTATGCTGATCCCATCATCATCATGGGTCCGCCAAGTTATAACGGTGAAGATCCCTCGGTGATCCGGGTCGATAATGTGACACCAACCAGTTTTCAATTTCAGATTGATGAATGGAATTACCTTAACGGGAAACACGCAATCGAAACTATCGGTTATATTGTCGTCGAGGCGGGTGCCTACCGCATTAATGGTTTGGTCTGGACAGCCGGTAAAATCAATAATGTTGATCATGAATGGAAATCACAACTCACCAGTTCCGCTTCGTATGATGGAAGCCAATCGGTCTTTGCTCAATGTGTCACTACGAATGGCGGCGCAGCGGTTACTACACGGATTCGGAACATAGAATACTACGGATTCGAAGTAAAACTCCAGGAAGAAGAAGGGGAAGACGGTACCCATAATCCCGAGACCGTCCATTATCTTGTACTCACTAAAAACGCCGGATCCGTTACAGTGGATGATCTTACCTGTTATTCCAATCAGAAGAAGATAGACGACACGATGTCCAATGTATTGACAACAAACCATCCCAACCCCATCGTTTTAGCTCAAATTCTTACCTATGAGGGTGGTAATACGGCTGCCCTTCGTTATGAGCTTTCCAGTACCGGTGTCAGTATGAAAGTAGAAGAAGAACAATCCGCCGACAATGAAACCGACCATAATCCCGAATCCGTGGGATATCTCATCATGGAGCCTTAAGGAAGAAAAATGACGAGTATGAAGATACTCGTTTATTAAATGCCCGGGAAACAGATACTCCCCGGGCCTCATGAAATAAGAGCTCAACCTATAATCCTTCCTGCGGAAAAAAGGCTTACTTTACCGGGCGGGGAGTTTTTGCTCAAACAACAGAAAAATAATGATTGTCATAAAAAAAATGCAAGGTTCTGCTTTACTATTTTTATAATAAATAAAAGGAAAATAATATGAAAAAAGAGAAGGCTTTTTTACATCAATCACGATTAATATTTTTTGCCGGTTGTTTTTTATGTTTCATCCTTTCCCCTGGATTATATGCAGAAACGAAAACTATCGAGTTGACAGCCGGGGATTACCAACTGGAACAGACCGATACGGGAGAATATCGTATAATAATGCTCTCTTCCGGTTATAGCGATGTGGATTCACCCACAGATCCGCTCTTGCCACAGAAAATAGTAGAGGTTAAAGTTCCGCATGAGACTGATTTATCCGGTCTTCATCTTACCATAGATTCCCGGGAAGAAATTTCCATATCCTCCTTCGATATCATACCACAACCTCCGGTCCAAATAAATGAAGATGATTTCGTGGGAGAGGGAAAATCCGTGGTAAATGGCAGGAATTTGTATGTATATGAGAGGGATGCCTTTTTTCCCCGGGAAGCTATTGAATTACTCCCTCCTGTTACCAGGAAAGAAATCGATCCCGGATACGTGTACAGCCCTGATGTTAAGCCGGAATTTACTATAACCACAATCATACGAGTCGCCTACAGACCCTTTTTATATAATCCCGTCCGGCAGAAATTAATACTCCTCAAAAAGGCAACAATTACCTTAACCTATGATGGAACAAATGAATCCTCATTACGTAACACGGACCGGGAGACAGACCTTCGTGCTGTGGGTGATGGGGCAGATTATGTCATTATTACATCGAATACAATTGTAGCAAACAGCTTGAGATTGGCAGATTTCCTTCGCATGAAAGAACGTGAAGGCCATTCGGTACGAATCGTGACGGAAAATGATTACGGCACTCTGACAGGACAGGCTCCCAATGGTATCGCAGAAAAAATCCGCCAGTGGCTTATCAATAACTATCAACCGGTAAATTCAGGCATCGATTATGTGCTCCTCATCGGTAATCCGGACCCCGATGATCCCCTGGATGATACTGATACCGTTGGAGATATCCCTATGAAAATGGTCTTTCCAAATTATTACGGTCCGGACTATAGAATAATTCCTACGGATTACTTTTACGCGGATTTAACCGGGAATTGGGATTTAGACGGGGATCACATCTATGGAGTCAGCGTCGACCTGAATAATCCGGAAAGTCCGGACACAACTATAGATCCGGATACGTTTTCCGCACGATGGACCGGAAAAATCCAGGTTGATTTTAACGAGACATACCAGTTTTCCACTTTCTCCGATGATGGTGTCCGGGTTTATATCGATGGGAACCAGATTATTAATAACTGGACACAACACACCCCTGCCCTCGACTCCGCTGCATTGCCGCTCAGTAGTGGTCAACATGATATACAAGTTGAATTCTATGAAAATACTGCCGGTGCTGTTATGAAATTGTACTGGAAAACCACCGCCAGTACAAATGTAGCAAACCAAATCATCCCACAGACTCATCTTTTTTATTTTAATTCGGTGACAGGAAACTACATCGTCGGCGGCCTCAATGCAACATATTTTAATAATTCCAATTTTACGGGAACGACATTGACACGTATTGATAATGATATAAATTTTACATGGGCTACTGGTGACAGAGGGACCGGTGAATGGGATACAGGGTCGGAAGTATATGTCGGAAGAATTCCGGTATATAACAACAATTATGGCGATCTCGATGATATCCTCGGTAAAATCATACGCTATGAAACAGATCCGGGAAACATCAACTGGCGCAAGTCCCTCCTGCTGCCGATGAAACCTCTCACGGAAATAAAATTTGCTTATCCTGTCGGAGAGGCTATCCGGAACGATTTCGCTTTAGCCGCGGGGTTTCAAATTCATCGTATCTATGAGGAAAATTACAATCCTCCGACACCCGAAACCTTCCCTTGCACCTACACGAGTGTATTAAATGAATGGCAGAAAGGGTACGGGATGGTAACCTGGTGGACACACGGGTGTGCTGCCCAAATAGCTTGTAATGTTTTTAAATCAAGTCAGGCACCCAGCCTGAATGACACGATGCCCGCTTTCACCTTACAGGCTTCATGCGGTGTTGGAAATCCCGACTATGACGACAATCTGGGTTATAGCTTGCTTAAGCAAGGAGCTATAGCAACAGTTTCCGCTTCCAGGGTATCTACTTCCGTGAGATCAGCGACAGGAGGAAATGATAATCCGACAAGCACCCAGAACCAGTATATTGCATATAACTATACAAAACATATTATCGATGGCGGGTTTCCCAAATCGGCGGGCGTTGGTCTTGCGGAAACAAAAGGGGTGGGAACCTATGTGAGCAGGAATATTCTGGTCTATAACCTCTACGGGGATCCCGACTGCTATTTATTACAGACCAATCCGAATCAACTGCCGGTGGCAGAGGCGAATGGTCCCTACACATCTTCGGGAAGTTATGCGATTACCCTCGACGGCAACGGGTCCTTTGATCCCGAGGGCAGTTCCCTCTCTTACCGCTGGGACCTGGATAATGACGGTGCCTTTGATACAGGCTGGTCGATTTCTCCATCCGCCACCTTTTCCAAAAGTGAGGACTATACCGGAACAGTCAGGTTGCAGGTAAAGGATGATGTGGGATTTACAGGGGAAGATACCGCACTTGTTACCTTCCTCAACGTGATCCCACCGTGCGGGGATGTCAATTCAGACGGGATGATCGATATCATTGATGCCCTGTTGATCGCCCAGGTTTATGTGGATTTGCAGCCCTCATTCTTTGACGAATCCGCGGCAGATGTCAATGGAGATGGTTTTATCGATATTATTGATGCTCTCCTGATAGCACAGTATTATGTCGGTCTTATCCAAACATTGCCGGGCTGTGTGTAGATTAATCTGTTTTTTCTTAATGAAAAATCAAAAGTGCACATCTATCCATCCCTTATTTTCTTAATGTATTCACCAGTTCTACCTTGTTCTGAACACGACACTTATTATAAATATTTTTAACATGTGTTCTGAGAGTGTTATACGAGATGTGCAGTTCATACGCTACTTCTTTATCTTCTTTTCCTTTTAGCAATAATCCGGCAATCTCTTTTTCTTTTTTAGTAAAGCCGAATTTCCTGCAATTTTCTTCAAAGTGGTAGAATCCCTCATCATCACTGCCGCGGTTACGGATCGCCTTTATTATACGTTTTTCTATTTCCGATTCACCTGACAACCTGTGAGCCTCCTGCATAGTAATGAGGGCATCAATTTTAGCGATCAGCTCATTAATATCGAAAGGCTTGCTGATAAAGTCGACTGCCCCCCTTGATATTCCCCGCACTTTTTCTTCCCGGGACGATCTGGCTGTCATAAAAATGAAGGGGATCGAATCATATACCTTTCTCTTCTTAAGCTCTTCAAAAAAAAGATATCCGTCCATTTCATCCATCATGATATCCGAGAGGATGAGATGCGGCTGCGGAATATCTTTGAGCTTACGTAAAGCCATTTTACCATTCAAAGC
This sequence comes from Spirochaetales bacterium, assembly GCA_016934975.1. Classification (GTDB taxonomy): domain Bacteria; phylum Spirochaetota; class Spirochaetia; order SZUA-6; family JAFGRV01; genus JAFGRV01. The sequence continues at coordinate 5,593 of JAFGRV010000522.1, forward strand.
AAAAAAAATATTATATTTTTTACACATACTATTTTGAAGGAAGGCGAGTAAATCCTCGTTATCCTCTAGGACGAGAATATTATATTTTTCACTTGAAATATTTTTTTCTTTTAATCTCACCCTTTTTATGACTTCCCCGGGTATCTCTATATCGTAATCCTTCTCCGGGACAGTATCATCGGTAACGAGATATTTCTTAAGGAGGATAGTAAACTCACTTCCCTTCCCTTCCCGGCTTTTTACAGATATCTTTCCCCCGGCCTCATGAACAATTTTTTTAACGATATGTAATCCCATCCCAATCCCCTGGATATTTCTCTTTGTATTCGATATCTGGTAGTATGGTTTAAAGATGTTCTTTAGCTGTCCGGAAGAAATACCAATACCCGTATCTTTTACCTGTAGTATAATTTCCGTTCCCCCGGATTTGAGCGTAACAATTATCTGTCCCTCCGGATCTGTAAATTTAAGGGCATTATCCAGCAGGTTGTTTATAATCCTGTCAAAGGCAGAGGGATCTATCATTGTAAATAAAGACCGTTCAATAGAAGGAGATATTGTTATATTCTTCTTTTTTGATACCTCCTGAAATAATAATATTTTCTTCTGCAAAAAATCCGATAGGTGAACTATTTTGTTGTGATTATAAAAAATCTGTCCTCTTTCTATTTTCTCCACATCTAAAAAATTAATAATATCATCTGTCAGTTTATCAAAATTTTCCTTTATTATGGACAGATCCTTATTTATCCCCCGTTCACCGATATACTTGTTGAGATAATTTTTAATCAACGTAAGAGGTGTTTTTATTTCATGAGCTATATTGATAAAAAAAATAGTTTTTTCTTTATTGAGCCTCTGGAGTTCTCTCTGCTGCTTATCTGAAATCTCAACAAGATGCTTCATCTTTTTATATAGTTTTTTATAGTGAGACAGCAGCTTCTCGAATTCCTTTTTAGGGATTGTGTCCTTTTTATCATTTTGATCGAGTATTTCCTTGCCCGCTTGAAGAATATTTTCCTCTCTTGAAAAAAGAGAATTACTATCACTCATCTGTCAATTATCCTTTTGAAGATATGATAAATTCAAGGTGGGCAAGATCTTCCTGAAACTCAATTCCATATTCTTTTGCATTCCCATTCTCATCATCATAAAACCAGTACACGTTGATATGCTTACCTGCTTCCGAGGCTTCGTCGAGTATCTCGAAAAAATCCAGGAGAACCTTGGAAGAACTACTGTTAAAATAAACAAGATCGATATTAATAGTCACTTCCTGATTTTTAAGATTTTTAAGGAAAGTATGAAGCCAATTAAAAATTGGCCCATAAAATTCGGATGTATTCTCCGGGTAAGAAACTCCTTTTATCTCAAGCAAACACGAACTGCTGTTAAAGTTTATTTCCGGCGTACTCTTTGTTTCTTTAATAATAAGATTTTCCATTTACTACGTCCTCTTACATCATTGCTAAAAAAGAAAAAAAGGAATAGGTATCATCGATTTTTTCGAATTTAAACTCAATGGGTCTGCTCACTTTTCGTGCGACTTCAATAAAGCCCAACCCTGTGTCATTCCAATTGTTATGTGATTTTCTTTTCCTCTGTTCTTTATAATAATTCTTTAATTCTTCTTTGTTCATATTCCGAAGAGTATTTAATTTATTCCGGATTGCTTCTACTTTATCGTTTTCTATATAATTACCGCCCTGTACATAATAACAGTCATCTTTTTGACCTATCACAATGATACCCAAAGCAAGGGAGTGTACCTTTGTTGCTTCCGATTGTAATGCATCTAAGGTGGATCCGGCTTCCGGCTTATACTTCGTTACTGGCAGTCTTTCCGCCGAGTGGCGGATGATATTCTGGGTTTCCTCAACAAAAATAGAGAAAAGATCCATGGCAGTCGACATACTCTCTCCATCTAATTCCATTTTCTTTTTTAGGGTTTCACCAATCCCGATCAAAAGATCCTGGGTAAAAGGCCCGGAAAAACAGCAGATAACTCCGTCTTTTTGAATAGTATCTTTGAATGTACATAGTTTTTCAATCATAGGATATCCTGCTATTTATCTTTGACCGTTACCAGCCGTATCTTTATAGTATTACTTATTTCATTTTTTTGCAAATATGAATAATGACATTCAATAGATCAATGGTTAATTTGGTTTTCTCTGAAAGAATGGATTAAGATTTTATGAGGAGCCATGTACGAACCCGTACGCACGGTTCTGTGAGAGGAGGCAGGCACTAGCCTGCCTCCTCCTCGTTTATGATAAGATAAATTTAGAAGCACATAAAAAATTATTAAAATATATGTGTATAAACCTGCTCATAATCTCATGCATGGAAGACTAGAGCTCGTCAACACCCATATCAATAGTATTTCCCATTATCCTCGGTTGGCTGTCCATATCCACCTCTGATGCCAGAGCCTGGTAGCCGGGTTTACCCGCGTCCCTGCATGGTGAACTATTGTTAATGTGATAGTTATCGTTCGCCGCATCAACAAAATCCGGGGAGACATGAATAACACCTGTGCCATTGTTTTGCACACCACCGACACAGCTGTATGTTAAATCTATGGGAGCCGCAGAGTCAAGGTATTCAATTTCTATGAGGTGTCCCCATATAATAGAACTGTGTACCGTGATATCTGTCGTGCTGATACCGGAGAGACTTATTCCTTTATTGAGGTTGTGTGCAATAGTATTCCCTGTCATTGTTATGCGTTTTGAGTTTACGATATTTATTCCAGCCTCATTATCATAAATAAGATTATTCCGGATAGTGATATCCACAGAATTCATTATTACTAATGCGGCGATACTATTATGATGGATAATAGTATTTTCCAGAATCATATTGTTTACATCAAAGGTGGTGATACCGTATCCACAATTGGTAATGGTACTATTCCGGATAAGAGGTGATGCCGACAATGCTATCGTCATTCCATACATATAATTCTCAATGTCCACATCTTCAATTATTGGCGCTCCGGAAATAATGTGTATTCCGCTTTTGAGATCCTGTCCCATACCATCAATATCCACAATCCTGCATTTTTGGATAGTGGGTGAAGCAGAGGAAATATAAATACCAGCAGATTGTGTTGTGTTAATTGTGAATCCGGAAAGAAGAGATTCTTTTGTTTCAAAGTAACCACAATAAACCACGTGAGTGTTAATGCCGGGAGATCCGATAATTGTACCGGCGACAACCTGGGGATTATCAGGATCTGTTGATTTCACTGTTATACTTTTTCCATTATAACTAATAGTTTCAGTATATATTCCCGGAGATACAACAACGGAAGCACCGTTCCAGGCAGCGTCAATAGCTTGTTGAATTGTTCCATATTCAGCGGGCACCTCTAATACCGGATCATATGGTGTTGTGGAAAACGTATACATGAGTCCCTGATTATTATCTATGGCAAGATTTCCCGCACTATCTTCCGCGCGCACCTCAAAGTAATAGAAAGATCCCGGCACCACGCTATTGATCTCAATATCCACGGATGTTCCGAATTTTGATTGACTATAGGACTGGATAAGATTCGGATTCCGGCCATAGTTGATAGTAATCCGTGAGTTCTCCGTGGTTTCCACATGGACGACCAGACTTCCGCAAACAGGGTTCCCGGCGGGGGGAGTAACGACAATTGTCGGAGCAATGCAATCCGCAGCTGCCGTATCGATTACATACCCGGCCTGGCCTGATCCATTGTCAAGATCATAGTAATAGGCTTCAAGAACTCCATTGTCAGCAACATAGAGGGTATCATCAAACCATTGCCCCAGGTACATTGATGTGGGAACCGAATTACTGAATAAACCCGGATATCCGGGGATAGGATACATGGTAAAATACCCGCAATCATACCCGGAACTTTCTGTCACCATCCTGAGAAAGAGAGTAACAGATGGGTCGCCGGCCAGGTCCGCGTCGCCGATAAAAAGAGTTATGGAATCCGGGGCGGTGTAGACGTCACGGTCAAAACGCACGTATCCCTTTGAAGTGATCGCGTTGGTCACCGCGGCATATGCATTGATTTTTTTATCCGATTCACAGATACCGTCGGCGATGGGATCTCCCGTTGTCTTCAATATGGTGGTAAGCTGGTCGACATCGAGGGTCGGGTTTACGGAAAGAATTAACGCGCAGACCCCCGCCGCTGTCGGACACGCCATGGATGTCCCGGAAAGTAACATTGTGTATTCATCGTTGACAGTACCCATTGATGTCCCTGCCGCCCGGAGAGAAAGGATATCCGTACCCGGGGCCGCGATATCCACCCATTCACCGAAACTCGAAAAAGAGACTTTTTCACCATTCGAGTCTAATGCCGCAACAGCGACAACATTATTGAATGCGGCCGGATATTGTGGTATCGAATTAGCATTATTTCCCGCGGCCGCGAAACAAATCACCCCCTGGGAAGCGGCATAATTTATCGTATTCTGAAGGGCAACTAATTCAACATCAACTTCGAGACCCCAACTATTTGATAATATATCCGCCCCATTTAATACGGCGTAACATATTCCTTCTATAGCCGCGCTCACGGAGCTTTTATTTCCCTCCATTAATTTCAGACCCATAATTTTAACATTCCAGCAGACTCCGGTAATATCATAGGCATTATTTCCCCTTGCGCCGATAATTCCCGCGCAGTGGGTGCCATGGCCGGAATTGGGCATCCCGGGAACATCCATGTTGTCGCTTCGATTATTACCAAAATCATACCCATAAATATCATCAATATATCCATTATGGTCATCATCAAAATCGGGGAGTCCATTCTGCTCCGTCGTATTTATCCACAAGTTGCCCTGAAGGTCCCGGTGGTTATAGTCGATCCCTGTATCTAAAACAGCGACAATAACATCCTCGCTTCCCGTCGTAATATCCCACGCCTCGGTGCAATCAATATCCGAATCCGGGGTTCCGGGAGGCGGATTATACCTCCCGCTCTCGGGATATGGTAATCCCTCATCATTGTGTAATGACCACTGGTAATTATTATTTTCATCTTTAAAGAGCGGATCTATGGGTATGGCTTCACAGCTGATGAGATAATTGAGTTCTGCATATTCAACAGCAGGATTTTTCCGGTATTCTTCCAATACATCAAGGATACTTTCTCCGGGTTCAAGGTCCAGACGGATGGTGTAAAGCCCACTCATATCCGGTTCCGGGAGATTCTTTTTTTTCCGATTTAACCGCCTGAGCAGCCGTTTTTCATGGCCGGACAACATGTCATTATTTTTTACTTTGTTCTTAATGGAATTCATGATCCGCCGGTTTCTTTCCAATCCCGCGCCTAACGCTTTTGCTTCTTTTAGGTGATTTCTTTTATGAAGGGCATCCAGGGAAGGGTTTATTTGCAGTTTACCGATATCTTTTTTCCGGTCCAGATGCGTTTTCACCTTTTGCGCAGACTCTGATTTAAACTTTACAATAAGTTCATTCGGGACATATGGAGTCCCCTCATTATTCCCTTCACTGAATCCATACCCTTCCTCTGATTGACTATATATGACCGGGGAACTTCCCAGTATCATACAAAAACAAACAATGGTGAGGATGAAAAATCCTTTTGGGGAAAAGGATATAAAACCTTTCTTATGGTTTTTCTTTAGATTGTGAAAAACTCTCTTCATTTTATACATATAATACCTCCAGTATTTTTCTTATACAATGATATTCCTTTTAATTGGGTATTTTTATTATGCAAGAATTATGCCAGGAAAAAAGCATAGACGATTCTCCCGGAAAATCAGCCATTTTTACAGTAATCTCATCGATCATTATTCGCAATTTTGCAAAAATACGGATATTTATTTGTATTTTTACGAATTTAACATGATACAATACAGACAAATGCCGGGTCCCGAACAGGGGTTACACCTCGCATAAATAGACTGGAAGCCGGATACTGCGACATACCTTATGGGTGGTATGGACCTATAAAATTCATGGGGCATAACCCGTAAGGAAATGTGGTAATGAATATTCCTTTGCTTTGCAAAGGCGTCCATAACGCCGGATATACTCTTTGTGTTTGGGCGGAATATGGGCCGTCATCAGAGCGATAAAGTCACAACTTCGTTGTGTTCCAATTATACAAATGAAGAGGTGTATCCAAAACATAGCGGACAATTTTTCTGTCACAAAAAATTTCCATTCTCCATTTATAAATAATCACCGCTACAGGACATAACGGGATTACTAAAATTGTCGATCTATATGTCGTATAACGTTTATCATAACTGACGTTGCATGTCCGCTTTAGCGGTTTGTGCGCATGCACAAATCCGTGCCTAAATGCAATGTGGTGCCGGCCCGGGGACCGGAAGGTGTATGTTGCATTCTCAATCCGGAAACCTGCAGCCGAAAAATTATTCCCCCTGGACACACACGAAGACCGGGTGATGGGGATGAACATTCGGGCAGTAGTCGCAGAAAATAATCTGCTGCCATACTTCAATGCAGATGTCGCCGTTCATGATAACAAAGGTCTCGGAGCTGCCCATAATTGCATTCCGGACATGGCCGTGGCCGTTTTCATCGTGCCACCGCTTGGTGTGTTCATACTGTGATGGATCGAAGGGGGCGAATTGTGACAACGCCTTTTCCAGGTCTGCAATACACCCGGGTTCGTATTCCAGGGTCGTAATCACCCCGATGGACACCCCTGCCTGGACCGTTACCGTCCCCTCGGTGATCCCGCTTTCCTTTACTACTTCTTTTATGTCATCGGTAATGTCCCGGATAACATTGCCTTTTCCCATATGAAAGGTGAGTTTTTTTGTGTAAACGGACATACTATCGTCTCCTTGTATTTTATAATAATTTTTATAACCCCGCACAGCAGATAATGATATGCAGGGAATTGTCCTGATTTATTTTACCCTCCGGTTATCCGGATCCGGCAGCCGCGTAAGAGTATTTATATACGATACGATTCGTTTAGTAAAGGCGGCTGTTCCACTTAACACAATTCCAGTATTAATGATTTTTCAAATAAAGTAATATAGATTGATACGGAAGCATTACCCCTCTGGTTTAAAGACGACCTGCCGGCAGTCCCTATCAGCATTGAACCCGGTAGTTTACAGGCAGCTTTGCCGGGGATTATGGCTGCCCTTGGGAAAGAGATGCCGGAATGATATATTAAAAATATGACAGTGAAAATAAAGGTTGAAAAGATGATACACTTACTTCCTGATGATTCTACTTTTGATGATATAATGGAAAAGTTGTATCTTTTATATAAGATTGAAAAAGGGATCTTCCAGGCAGATTCAGGAAAAACTTATTCCACTAACGAAGCCAGGCAACGTTTGAATAAATGGCTCGAATAAGATGGACAGATCAATCCCTGGATGATAGAGAGAGTATAAGCAAGAATTCTTAATCCTGATTTTTTAAAAGGATGAGAGGAATAGGTTTTTTCTACAAAGAAAGTCCCATCACCATGAGCAAAGCCTTCAAAGCAAGAGAAAAAAGGCAAGACACACTCTGGTAAATATAGGGAATTAACCTTATTGCGACAACAGTGAGGTGGATGGTGTAAGCCACCCCTTTACCTAACCCCAAAACCGGATTACAAATTCCCACCCACAAAAGACTTGCCAGGTACGGCAAATTCAAGTATTGTTTGTTATGAAAATCCGGCTTTTAAAAAAGAAACCTGAAACCATCGATACCCTGACAAAAGAGCAAAGAATAAAATTAGATGAATTATTATATAAGGAAGAAAAAAACGGAGAGAAAAGGGTAAACAGGATAACCCTCATCACCTCGATCGTCTTTTTAATTATTATATTTTCCATCATTGGTTTGGTAGGATATTCTCCCAATTCAACTGCAAACTTAATCAGCCTTTTCATTTTTTTCGTATACAATGTAGTCATGTTTATTCTTTTAAAGAAAAATATTTATTTACCGGTTTTTAAATATATCACCGTATTTATAAATGTAACAACCATTATTATGTGTTTATATTTGTACTCGTATTTTACCGGATGGGTACATGCACTCAGGACAATTTCTCTTCTAATAATGTTTATCATAATATCATTGTCCGGCTTTTATCAAAGACCCAGGGTTCCGGTTTTTGCAGCGGTATTGGTATCCATTGAATATGCACTCTTATTTTTCTATGCTCTTTTTTTTACAGACATACCAATGTCTCAAATGGAAACTTTTGAAATACCCGCCATCTCCATTGATCTTGTTATTGTCTATTGTTGTATGTTCCTTATCGTCGGGTTTATTGTATCGTATATCACCAGACGTCTTCAGATTCTTTTGGAGCGGTCATTGCATTTTGAAGCAGAAGCAATCTTAAAAAAAGAAATTGAAGAAGCTCATAAGAAGCTGAAGGAAATGGATCACTACAAAACAGTATTCTTTCAGAATATTACTCATGAGTTTCGTACGCCATTAACTCTTATTCTGGGACCCCTTGATTCGATTTTAAGTACACAACGCGGAACTATTTCTGAAAAAGTAAAAGAAGAACTCATTATTATAAGGCGGAATGCAAAAAGATTATTACTCCTTGTCAATCAATTA
>JAFGRV010000523.1 GCA_016934975.1 Spirochaetales bacterium
GGATTCCCTTATCCTTAATGTATGAATTTATAATTTATTATTATCTATCCTTTGTCAAGAGAGGAGCAATTCTTCCGCAGAAAGGAAAAAAAAGATTACCGGATCCCTTGTAAAGGGGAAAATAAATGATTATTCTACAATTATGGTAATAACAGATTCTCAACATCGACATAATGAAACTTATGATTGTGTCGTAATCGGTGCCGGAAACGGCGGATTAAGTGCTGCCGCGAAATTGGCAGCCAACGGATCCAGGATACTACTCCTGGAACAACATAACGTGCCGGGCGGTTTCGCAACGAGTTTTGTCCGGGGGAGATTCGAGTTCGAAGCTTCTCTTCATCAGTTCTGTGATATCGGGTCTTCAACAAAAAAAGGAGCGGTCCGTAAATTTCTTGAGGATGAGATCGGGGTATATCTCGATTGGATAGAAATTCCGGAAGCATTCCGGTTAATTTTAACAGATCCGGATGAAAATTTGGATATTACCATGTCTTATGGGGTAGAGAATTTCATTAACCAGATAGAAAAAGCGGTACCCGGGTGCAGGAAGTCTGTTACTCGCTATCTCAGGATTGCCCGGGAAATTCTCGAAGCTTTAGCTTACCTTGGAAAATCAAAGGGTAAACCGAATAAAGCCCTCCTGATATTAAAATACCCGAACTTTCTAAAAACCTGCGCCTATACCGCGGATGAGGTTGCAAAGGCCCTTAAGATTCCGGAAAAAGCAAGAAAAATTTTACATGCCCAGTGGAGTTATATCGGTCCTCCGACAAACAGGTTAAATTTCAGCATATACGCAGCCATGTTCTATAAATTTCTTATTACCAGCGCATACATTCCACGGCTTCGATCACATGAGATTTCCCTCGCCATGGATGCAAGGATAAGAGAATTGGGCGGGAGAATCGAGTACAACACCCGGGCCGAAAATATAGTTGTTGAAAATGGCAAAGTAACGGGGGTCATTACTTCGAAAGGAGATCATATAAAAACCCGTCATGTTATTTCAAATGCTTCCCCTACCCTGGTTTACAACAATCTCATCACACCCAAAACAGAAGTACCTCTTACAGTATACCGGGAATGTAATTCCCGGGTGAATGGACTCAGCGGATTAGTCGTCTATTTAGGATTAGATGCAACTCCCGAAGAACTGGGACTTCGTGAATACAGTTATTTTATCTATAAGAATATGAATACAGATGAAATGTATGAGAGTTTTCATAACCTCGACGGCCCGGATATCCAGGCAACCTTATGTCTTAACAATGCAATTCCCGATTGCTCACCTCCCGGAACATCAATCATATCGATAACAACCCTGTTTCGACCCGAGGTCTGGAATCATGTAAAACCCCGGGATTACGTAAAAACAAAGAATCGAATCGCCGAAAAACTCATTACTCAATTTGAAAAGGCAACCGGTACAGCGCTTAAAGAGCATATCGAGGAACTCGAAATCGCAACACCACAAACCTATGCCCGGTACACCGGGTCGTACAATGGAATCATCTATGGCTACGAACCTGAACCCTGGGATTCCCTTATCCCAAGAATGATGACTCTTCAGGATGATCTTCCTGTAAAAGGATTGCACTTTTGCGGTGGATTCGCTTTTCGGGCTCATGGATACAGTTCCACCTTTCTCTCGGGACCGATAGCCGCATCCTTGACAATAAGAGACATGATCGAGAACGGGGAGATACAACAATGAAAGTAAAAGGTCACCTTAAAGATTTATTAGCTTTTAGTTCATTACCTTCAAATCGAAAAAAACGAATCGCGGAATCTCCGGCAACACCATCAGGTCCGGATCCGATGAACAGACTGGCTCGCCGGCTTCATCCCGGCACCCAACACCTTGTGATCGGCAGCATTATTGAAGAAACAAAAACAGTAAAGACATTACGACTTATACCCGATCCGCAAAACGGAACCGGAGAATTGGCATATTTTCGAGCCGGGCAGTATCTTAGTCTTTCTGTTGAAGTCGATGGGGTCGCCATTACCCGGCCGTATTCAATTTCTTCCGCGCCCTTCGAATCCCTGGGCAAAGACGGTTTTTATGAGATTACTATCAAACATAAAGAAAATGGTTTTTTAACTCCCTACATCCATGATCACTGGCAGCCGGGCACTCAAGTGTTAAGTTCAGACCCCTGCGGATTCTTCTACCACGAAGCTTTGCGGGATAAAAAGAAGATTACCGGTATCGCCGGCGGTTCGGGAATTACCCCTTTTCATTCGATGGCCCGGGAAATTGTTCATGGCAGCCTTGAAGCCCGGATTTTAATAATCTATGGCAGCACCGGGGAGGACACTATTCTCTTTTCCAAAGAGTTTCAGGAACTTGAAGAAAAAGCCCCTGATAAAATCAAGGTTGTCCACGTCCTGAGCTGTGAAGAAGTCCCGATCAAAGGATGTGAGCAGGGTTTTATTACTGCCGATATTATAAGGAAATACGCTGATATAAATAACAGCTCATTTTTTATCTGTGGTCCCCGGGAAATGTATGATTTTATGGATAAGGAATTATCAACATTTAATCTCCCTCCCAAACGGCTGAGGCGGGAAGTATATGGCGAAGCAACCGGCATCACCGGCTACCGGACGTTCCCCCGGGAAGCTATGAACAAAACATTCCAAATTCAGGTTTCCATCGGCAATACCACAACAAAGGTTCCGGCTAACGCCGGTGAAACTATTCTTGTGTCATTAGAAAGAGCGAACCTCAAACCACCTTCCCGGTGCCGCTCGGGAGAATGCGGGTTTTGCCGCACACGACTCGTCTCCGGAGAAGTCTTCGTCGCTCCTAAGGGTGATGGCAGAAGAGCAGCAGACAAAAAATTCGGATATATCCATGCATGCGCGTCATATCCGGTCACAGATATAGAGATTATTGTGGTTTAAAAAGTTGTATGTATCACTTTTACCTTATGTTTTTCAGAAAGATTAAAATTTTTCAGTTATTATAATTTTACAAAATCCACCGCCCCCGGAATAAAAAAGAATCAGGGGCAGGAGACTGTTAGTGATTCTGATTTTTACCTCAATTAAATTTCTTTTTTACAGCTACTTCAAAGACCATACCGAAAACCATTGGAGCCGTTTTTAACATTATATAAAGATCAAATAAAAACGACATTTTCTTTGTATACCACTCAATGAGTTAAACATGGTTCCGGAGTATTCTTCATATTACAACTTAATAGACAAGATGATTTTACGATATATTTTAATCCAGGTAAATTCCCCATAATTGACATATTACAGGGAATAACAATCCCTATCATCGACATACTTCAGGGATTATGTTAAACTATCAGTATGATATTATCACGAGCATATGATAACCTCGATCCATACCTCTCTCCTCACAAAGTGCTTGTTATTTTTGGACCGAGACAAGTGGGAAAAACAACACTACCAGGAGATAGTCGTGAACAATTATTTCTGGCGAATATGGGAACAGGATGAGATTGATTTTATCGAAGAACGGGGAGGAATTTTGCATGGGTATGAATTTAGATGGAAAAAGAGGAAAAGCAAAGGACAAAAAAAATTCAACGCAACATATCCGGATGCAGTGATAAATATTATTACACAAGACAATTATCCGGATTTTATATTATAAACAACATCATTCAGAGTCATATCAGTATATATAAAATCCAATTATCATAGACAAAAAAATACCCCGGCAGGGAGGTAAAATGAAAAAAAATCGACGCCGGGGTAGATCCATCTTATATATTAGGAGGAAATATAAGAGGATTAAAAAAACTTTTTCTTTGTATTGTGCTTCTTAGTGCCATACTTATTAGAGAAACCATTATAAATAAAAAAGGTTACAGAAAAATGAAATAATGAGTATCGTAATTTCCCTTTCCATATGCTATTAAGTGCCAGGTTCTTGTTTTAAAACAAGAACCTGGCACTTAATAGCGAAACGCAGGTTCGCGTGAAATCAAAAATTTTCATAACGGCAACCTTGTAATCAAATAATTATTTGGGTTGCGGGCGTAGCCTGCGTAATGTACGAAAAGGGACACTATCTGTATCAGATCGATGCATCATGGACTTATCCTTGCGGGGAGGATAAAGGTATGGTATCGATAAGGACAAAAGTCACATGGCATACTCTTTGCATATTAAAGGGAAACTATGTTATTATTCCGGATATTCTTGTTTTTTTACAAGAATATCCGCCACTTTTTTTGAACAAAAAATGTGGAATAATAGCGAAACGCAGGTTCACAAGAA
>JAFGRV010000524.1 GCA_016934975.1 Spirochaetales bacterium
GTAGAAGACCTTACTTCGGATGTGATGTTTGAGGCCTTTGGAACCACCCTTCCGGAACTCCTCGAGGTTTCTGCGCAAGCTATGTTTTCCGTTATCTGCGATATATCAAAGATACAACCTCACACATCCCTTTTAATTGAGGCTTCTGCAGACGACGAAACAGAGTTGCTTTATGAATTCTTAAGCACACTCCTCACAGAGAGTGAAATTAATGGGTTATTTTTGAGTCAGTTTCATATAACAAAATTAAAAAAGCAGGATAAATTTTTTCTTACCGCTCACGTCTTTGGTGAAAAAATGTCCAGGGGAAAGGGGGGAACCGTAGTCAAAGGAGTCACCTATTACGGACTTGTAGTAGAGCACACACCGGAAGGCTACAGATCACACGTTGCCATGGATATTTAATAATCGAAGTATAAGGAGAAAAAAAATGAAAGAACACCTGAAAAAACTATCAACCTATACATGGCTTATCTCGAAGGAGATGATGAAGGACATGAAGGTTGATGCAATTATCTACGCGAGCAAGACTCTTTTAGACACGGCAGAGGATGAGGCAGTAAAACAATTAACAAATGTCGCATGTCTTCCGGGTGTTATTTCACCTGTCCTGGGTATGCCTGATATGCATTGGGGGTACGGCCTTCCCATGGGAGCCGTGGGTGCTTTTGATAAAGACGATGGGGTGATATCCTGCGGGTGTACAGGGTATGATATCAATTGTGGTGTTCATATGCTTAAAACGGATTTAATGGTGGATGAAGTAAAACCTAAAATCAGGAAACTTGTGGACCGTCTTTTTGCCGACATTCCTTGCGGTGTCGGCGCACAGAGCACACTCCGTCTGAATCCAAAGGAAATGGAAAAAGTACTGTTCAAGGGTGCGGCCTGGGCCGTTGAAAATGGATATGGAGTAAAGGATGATCTTGTGCGGATGGAGGAAAAGGGGTGCCTGGAAGGGGCAGATCCTTCCAAACTCTCGGAAAATGCAATAAAACGCGGGATACCTCAACTTGGCACCCTCGGAGCGGGTAATCATTTTCTGGAAATACAGATTGTCGATAAAATATATGATTCAGAGGCTGCAAAAGCCTTTGGTATTACAGAGCCGGGACAGATTACGATTATGATACATTGCGGTTCACGGGGTCTTGGCCACCAGGTGGCCACAGATTATTTAAGAATCCACGGGTCTGCCGCAAAAAAATACGGAATAAAACTCCCCGACCCTCAGCTTGTTTGTGCCCCCACGACTTCCAAAGAAGGACAAGACTACCTTGGGGCAATGCGGGGAGCGGCTAATTATGCATTCTGTAACAGACAAATTATTGCTCACTGGATGCGAGAGAGTTTTTCCAGGGTTTTTGGAAAAAATTGGGAAAAGTTGGGGATGAATACGGTGTATGATGTTGCCCACAATATCTGCAAACTGGAAGAGCATACAATAAACGGAAAAAAGCAACAGGTTTATGTCCACAGAAAAGGATCTACCAGGGCATTTCCCCCGGGGCATGCTGAACTGCCTGATGTTTATAAACAATCGGGACAACCGGTGCTTATTGCAGGGTCCATGGGAACAGCGTCATATATACTCTCCGGAACCGAAAAAGCCATGGAAGACAGCTTCGGCTCATCCTGCCACGGTGCCGGGCGGAGTATGAGCAGAAAAGCCAGTTTAAAAAAATTCCGGGGTGATAGTATAAAAAGAATACTGGAAGCTTCCGGGAAAGCAGTCTGCTCAACCCATCCGAAAATACTGGCAGAAGAAGCACCGGAAGCATACAAAGATATTGACCTTGTTATAGAAAGTGTTCATGGAGCGGGAATTTCCAACAAGGTTGCGCGGGTTATTCCTCTGGGGGTTGTGAAAGGGTGAAGAACTATTCTTTTATAAAACAAAACCAGTTCAGATTATAAAGATCTCCTTCTGAAACAAACCGCAGCAGATGGTCTCCCATTTCAAGCCCAACACCTGATACGACAATTGTCGTCCACGACTGCCAGCCTCCCGTGAAAAGGAGAGCAATACTCCCGGTTATTTTTTTATTATCTATTTCAAAATAGAATGTTCCCGGATCCCGTGCCATACATGAAATCCTTATTTCTATCGTATAATTACCGGATTCTTCTACTTTCACATTATAGGCAAGCCACTCCCCTTTATCAATCCATCCGACATTGTAACCTCCTTCCAGGCAGAATTCAATATCCACATCATCTCTGCGGAATATTCCCCCGCTGTTTCCCGGGGTTATATCAAAATATTCATTGTAATTCTCTGCCTCAATTTTACCGGGAATTGATGCAACCGGGAATTCATCAGCCTGGTCTGGGTATTCATGAGGTGTCAATCCGAAGGATTCGACAATATCCGGAAAAAAGCGACAATTGTCAATCGCTAATGCACGGGCCTGGGCAAGAAATCCTTCTTCCGCTTCTTCCGGCGAAGGCTTTGGGCCGGTCCCTGCCAGAAAATTGAGTATTCGCTGATATCCTGGCTGAAGGGGAGAAGAATAAGGGGATGTAGCGGCCTCGACTTTTTTATGGGTCCACCAGTTCACCCCGACATCAACCTCTGTTAAAAAATGAGTTGCCGCCTTGTAGACAATTGTCGTATTTTCTCCTGTTTCTCCGAGCCAGAGAGGGACATCATACTTTTCCCTCAGAACAAGCCAGGAGTTTGCTTCGGCGAGATGAGTCGGAGGCGGGTAACGATGAAACGTGTATACCATATTATTATCCCAGGGAGGAACAAGATAAGTAAAATCCTGGGCCCATTTCCCTCCTTCGATAAAGAGAATATGCCAGGGATCTACTTTCCTTATTGCAGCAGTAATTTCCATATACAAATCTTTCAGTGACTGCGTGCTTGGAAGATTTCCCAGAGGTTCATTAAGTAAATCATATCCGATGACAATTGTATCATCTGCGTAACGTGATGCCAGTTCCTTCCACAATGTAATTGTCAAAGGCCAATAAATATCCGGCTCACTAAAAAGCCTTGCCGTTCCATCGCTATCTGCTATATTATACTCATTTTGCGCGCCAGGTGCACAATGCATATCCAGGATAACATACAAACCGTATTTCTCACACCACCTCACGACCAGTTCAATGAGTTCAAATCCCCGGTCTATAAATCCGTACGGCGGCTTCTCTTCCATAAACAGTTTCCAGGTAAAAGGGACACGAATTGTATTTGCCCCCCAGGAGGCGATAATTTTGATATCTTTTTCCGCCACATAGTGCTGATAATAGAGATTATAAAACTCTTCCGCTGCTTTTTCACCACTTAACGATGTGACTATTTCCCTGATTTCCGTGGGTCCATTATACTTTTCCCCGGGCATCCTGAGCATGTA
>JAFGRV010000525.1 GCA_016934975.1 Spirochaetales bacterium
AGGTTTCTCCGTGACGGATAAGATAGAGATGCTTGAGCGTATCGGTTACCAGAAAATCTCTGATCTGATCATAAAAGGGGATATCGTCTTTAATATTTTCAGCAATTACCTTTTTATTTAATGAATCCAGTTTAATATAGTTATTTTCAAATTTTAAGGGGGTATAGATGTGCATGTAGTAAGAGATCCTTTTTTTGAAACTCTTTATGGCATTATCCCTTGTTAAATGTCCGAATTCCGACGTTTCTATCTTTCTGCGGATGCTTGCGATGAGTATCTCTTGATCGTTATTAATGCATTCCACGTATAGTATCGGGTAATCATCCAGCATGGACTGGATAAGCTTTCTTCTTTCAAGACTGGCATTCGTGGCATCTATTATTGCCACATTCCCATTATTATTTAGATATGATTTTGCCTTCTTTAAATTTATTTTTGCTATTTTATTTCTTATTGAGGCTCCTTTAATGCTTTTCGGATCATAAAACTCGGCATAAGAGGTGTTGCTGGGGATCATCCGACGACGCAGGTCCCCATTGTTAAAAATTTTTGTCTTTATTGAGTCGTTTTTCAGGTCATCCTTTATCTTTGAGGCAATCGTTGATTTTCCCCTCGCAGGCAGACCCACCATGACAATGTATAAGCGGTCGGTTCTCATCTTTTATCCGTATCTATGGATGAATTCAAAATAAAGTCGATTGCGAAAAATCCCGCGTATGATATGATAAATCCATGATAACTATCAACAAATTTTTATTTGCGAATTCCCAACCCCCTGTTATGGAGAGGATCAAAGGGCTTGAAAATATTATTACGGATTATTAATAACAACAGAAGCTTTTAAAACAGAAGCTTGAAATATTTCCATGTTTGATTATAATGATATACTATAATCATAATATATTAAATTAGCTATTATTCAGGAGGAGCTATTCATGGAACCAGTTTCAGTTCAAAGCCAGAGGGTAGAAGTCCGAGTCAATGAATTTATTCGGAGCGTTTACAACTGGATGTTCATTGGTCTCGGGATTACGGGACTTATAGCCCTGTATGTATCGGGGGAAGAGAATATATTAAGAATAGTATTCGGAAACCGGATGATATTTTTTGCTCTCATTATCGCCGAACTTGCCCTTGTTTTCGGAATCAGCGGCATGGTCAACCGTATGAGCGCGGCCACTGCCACTTCCTTGTTCGTTATATATTCCGCACTGAACGGTGTGACACTCTCTTTTATCTTTTTAGTTTATACAAGATCATCAATAGTAAGTACCTTTTTCATCTGTTCGGCTACATTTCTGGCATGCAGTGTGTATGGCTGGACTACAAAAAAGGACCTAACATCCTGGGGCGGTTTTCTGATGATGGGACTGATCGGTATTATCATCGCGACTCTCGTCAATGTGTTTATCAGAAGCAGTGCCATGAGTGTAGTAGTCAGCTATATCGGCGTTATTGTCTTTGTTGGTCTTACGGCTTATGATACGCAAAAATTGAAAAATATGGCCCTTACACAGCCCGCTGATCTTGATGGCGGAGTAATCCGAAAAGGGGCCATTCTTGGCGCATTATCCCTTTATCTTGATTTTATCAATCTATTCCTAATGCTCCTTAGGATTTTCGGACAAGGTCGCGATTAGCTTTCTCCCGATTTCAGCTCTGCTGTTTTAAAACAATCCCCCCGCAGGAAATTTTTTTCAAAAGGGGGGATATTCTTTTTAAGGATCCCGAGATATGAAACCTTCATATATCTCCATGTACAGGGAGGGCACCCTGTCGAATAGGGTTACTGAGGCCTTGGCGATACTGAAATCATGTACCCTTTGCCCGCACGAATGCGGCGTAAACAGAAACAGAGGTGAAACAGGCCGTTGTAGAACCGGAAGAAAGGCAAAAGTGGCCTCTTACAGTGCCCATTTTGGCGAGGAAAGGCCACTTGTAGGCATATCCGGTTCTGGTACAATATTTATGAGTTCATGTAATCTTTTATGCAGTTTTTGTCAGAACTGGGAAATCAGCCATCTAGGCGAAGGAATTGAAGCAGGCCCTGAGGAGTTGGGGACAATGATGCTTCTATTGCAAAAACAGGGCTGTCATAATATCAATTTTGTAACGCCTACCCATGTTGTTCCTCAGATTCTCGAGGCATTGTTATTTGCCGTACACCGGGGGCTGGAGATTCCACTGGTCTATAACAGCAGCGGATATGAAAAGGTCGAAACATTAAAGATGTTGGAGGATATTTTCGATATATATATGCCGGATTTCAAATTTTGGGGGAACGAATGGTCTTTAAGATATTGTGATGTTTCCGATTACAGAGAAGTTGTTATTTCAGCAATTAAGGAGATGCACAGGCAGAGGGGTGATATGGAATTAGATGAGAGAGGGATCGCTGAAAAAGGCCTCATAATAAGACATCTGGTTATGCCTAATGAAGTATGTAATACTCCGGTGATTATGAAATTCATTTCAAAAGAGATCTCCCCTAATACATATGTCAATCTTATGGATCAATACAGGCCATGCGGGAATGCGGGAACGGATGGGTATATTAACAGACGATTAACCCCCGATGAGTTCGAAAAGGCGTTGAATTCCGCCGGGGATGCAGGCCTCAAACGGCTTGACAGGGGAGATGAAAGAATATCTTTTTTCAGGATATGATGGAGACCGATAAAACATATATCATTGGTGATATACATGGCTGTCTCGGTATGCTGAGACGATTGATAAAAAAGATCGACTGGCAGCAGGATTGTGACGCTCTGATTTTTCTAGGGGATTATATTGACCGCGGTGAAGATTCCAAAGGGGTCATTGATTTTCTGATCGAACTTTCCCGGAAATCAGATCATGTACGTTTTCTGATGGGCAATCACGAGGGCCTTTTTCTGGATTACCTGGAAAACGGAGAAACGGAAGCATTTCTTTTTAACGGAGGGCTCAGCACATTAAACAGCTATAGACATCTCCATAAGACAGGGATCCCATCGGATCATATATCATTTCTGAAATCCCTTGAAATAATGGTGGAACTGGACGACTATTATATTGTCCACGCCGGTCTGAGACCGGGAGTAGGTATGGGAGAACAGTCCCTTGATGATATCCTGTGGATAAGGGATAAGTTCATTTTTTCCGAGCATTGTTTTGGGAAAAAAGTGATTTTCGGGCACACCCCTTTTAAGAATCCATTGGTAATGGACAACAAGATCGGCCTGGATACAGGCGCGGTATTTGGAAACAGACTGACCTGTCTGGAGATCCCGGCTATGAAATTTCATTCGGTTACGAGTTGAATGAATATTTCTAATTTTTCCCGCTGATAAATCTTTCCGCTATTTCCACATCTTTTTTGCTTCCGATATATAGGGGGACCCTTTGGTGTAATTCTTCAGGTTGTATATCCAGGATCGGTCCTTTCCCGTCACTTGCATAGCCCCCGGCCTGTTGAACAACCATTGCAAGTGGATTTGCCTCGACCATCAATCTTAATTTCCCATGAGGCTTTTTCGGATCTTTAAGATCCGCAGGATACATAAATATACCTCCTTTTAGCAGGTTTCTATGAAAGTCGGCTACAAGGCTGCCAACGTATCTGGCTGTATATGGGCGATTTGTTTCTTTGTCCTTTTCCTTAAAATAATTTACAAGTCCCCTTGTTTTTTCATCCCAGTATTCATAGTTGCTCTCATTCACACTGTATATTTTCCCTTTTTCCGGGATGAGGATATTTTTATGGGAAAGAAGGAATTCTCCCACGCTCGGGTACAGGGTGAATCCATGGACACCATTCCCTGATGTATAAACCATAATAGTGCTTGAACCGTAAATGAAGTAACCGGCAGCAACAAGGTTTTTACCCGGCTGGAGGACCTCATTGAGTAAAAAATTAATATCAGTTTCGTCGCTCTGTTTTTTGTACACACCAAATATTGTCCCGATGCTCACATTGACATCGATATTTGAGGATCCATCCAGTGGATCAAACAACAGTATGTAATTACCCTTAGGATACTTGGGCGGGATATCTATTAGATCCGCTATCTCTTCGGAGCCCATGCAGCATAATTGCCCTATATGCTGCATCCTCTCAACAATAATGCGATTAGCAAAGACATCCAGC
>JAFGRV010000526.1 GCA_016934975.1 Spirochaetales bacterium
ATTGGATGAGGGGTTCCGGCCAGAACCGGCCATTATTCAATTGTTCATTAATCTTTTCATATATGGTTTTGTCTGCAATGTTAATAAAACTTTTTACATAACCGATATATTCGTCCATGATATTTTTATGTAATTGAAAGATATTAATCGAATTTATCATATATCTCCCTATATTTATTGATTAGGAAATAAAAAAAAATTCTGAATAATTTCCGATCCATATATGCACCATTCTTAAATAACTTCAGGAATTTTACTATTCTTCAATCATTATGACTAAATACAATTTATTTATCAAGGACAAATAAATATACGAAATTCACACTGTGGCCTTTTATACATGTTATTGAAGGTAGTTTATATCTAACTGAGGTAGATTTATCCTCTAAAACTTACATTTTGGATCAAACAAGACAAACTTCCGGCTCCCCTCTGAATTAGGTCTACAGCCTGCAATCCATGAGGTATGGAATCATGTTGCAGAAGACGAGGAAAGGCTTCATTTAATCGCTCGTGATATTTTTTCTTATTGCCGGGAAACGAATTTATATTAACACTATCGAAGAGAAAGGATCACCTAAACACCTCCATGATCATATCCTCCACTGCTTTTTCTATTCGCTCATCCTGAAGGAAGATATATTTGTTTCCCCGGAACAATGAATGAAATTTTATACTTTATAAGGCTATCCCTGTTATATGCTTCTAATCCGGGAATGACAAAAATGACGGGTAATGAGATACTTTTTTGTATAATATCAACCTGCTTCTTTATTTGAGCGGGTGGAAACATCTCCTTATTTTTAGGCGCGAGAATCAAGAGTTCTTTATCAAATAAAATACCTTTATAGAGTGAATACATATTTTTTAAAAAAAGGGGGATTTTTTTTAATTTGTTGAATTCAGAGATGTGAGGTGTACAGCCAAAAAGGTACCAGGCATTTATAAAAAATATTTATAAAAATACAAATATGGATAATTTATGTATTTCTTATTGAAAGGCGGGATTAATGGCGAATATGAATTATCAGCATCAGATTAAATATAATCTGAATGTTGATTCTTTTAAATATTCGTACTATAGTACTTATAGAACACATTTTATAAGGATTAATTTTTATGAAAACCTTAAACATACAAATACCTGATTATTCTCTCTTGTCCCTTAATGAGAATGAAGAAGAACTTTCCGGACAAATGCGGTTATATTCAGCCATGCAATTTTTTAAAAACCACAAACTCACCCTTAAACAAGCTGCTGATTTTGCCGGTTTAAAACTTTTTCAATTTATTAGTGAATTAGATCGTCACAAAATTGATGTAATTGATTATGATCCGGAAGAATTGGAAAAAGAATCAGAGTTGTTCAAAGAATGATTATCGTTGCTGATTCATCTCCTGTAATAAGTTTAACCATTATAAATAAACTCGATATATTAAACAAATTATTTGATGATTATTGCATTCCTGAAGAGGTGTATAACGAGATTATAGAATTTAACAAACCTTACTCAGAAACTCTAAAATCATTTTTTAAATCAAAAGTAAAAAAAGTAGAAAACAGTATTGCAGTGAAGGTTCTGATAGTTGAAGTGGATAAAGGAGAAGCAGAGGCAATTGTTCTGGCTTTGGAACAGGGGATCACAACAATTCTAATAGATGACTTTAAGGGACGAAGAACAGCTATTCATAATGGACTTAATGTTCTTGGAACACTCGGTCTTTTATTACAGGCAAAGAAAAAAGGTTTCATAAATTCAATAAAGAATGACATAGATATTCTTATTGCTAATGGTTTTCGAATTAACAAAAAAATATATGATAAAATACTTATTCTTGCAGAAGAACAATAAAAACCTCTCTACCGTGTTACCTAATATGTTACCTTTTTCATTCCCCGTCATTCCTGCTCATCAAGTTATCTCCTTATAAAATGAGGAGATAAAATTCTCATTCCATTTCATTCCACCTCTGCGCCCGAACAACGGTTCGGGACCTCTGCTCCCTCCCCGTCTTGTATACTCTGCGTTAACCGCCCACGAACACACCGCTGCCGCCCCTTTACTTTTCCCTCTATCCATAGTATAAATATCTATGCGTTTCTTCATTCTTTTACTCATCATCATCCTTTCTCCTCCCTCCGCTTTTCCCGGTGACGGGATCCGAGGAGAACACTTTTTTTCGGGGGAAACATGGGAACACCTCGTAGAATCCCGTGAATTGGTACACTATTTTAATAAAAAGACCGGTCCCACACTATTACCGGAAACTGATGAGAAAGAGGAAATCACAGAACAGATCCGGGCCGTTGAACCTGCCGTCGGTGTAGAGATGCTTATTCTTGCGCCCGTACCGGAGGGACTCACCGGAGGACCGGGACAACCGGTATTAGACAAATTAAGCTCCATAGCCACATTACGCGGACATACTTATTTTTCACCCAGGGAAAAAAAACGGGAAATCTTTTTTGTCGAGGCCTTCTCTGTTACCGGGCCGGGTGAAAAAACAAAGGTGGAAGACCCGGTCTTTTCCATGGCGGAAAAAAGTGCGGTTTTCTTTGCACGGTTTAAAGACAGGGAACTGGGGTGGTACAATTGCCGGCTGGTCTACCGGTTTCCCGGGGATTATATGAGTATTGAAATGGAAAACACTACCCCCATGAAACTGCTTGTTATTCCTGTTATTAAACCGGGCAGGGCGATGAATTATTACTTTATTACCCGGACAGGTGATTATATCATCTTTTACGGGTTAACCTGTGTGGGTATGACTAACATCTTCAATATCGCGGAGGCAAAAGGCGAAGACTTTTACTACCGGACAAAGGCAATTTACCAGTGGATGAAAGGAATACTGGATTCTACCGAATAGATAATACACATATCCCGGGATTAAAAATAATAACCCTATAACAACTCCTCCCCGTCTTGTATACTCTGCGTTAAACGCCCGCTCTCACTCCGTTGCTGCCTGTAATGAAGATACACCTTGTATAATAATTGGAATTCGACGAAGTCGAAATATTGGCGGTCATAATAGTTCCTGGCCGTTTTCTAATAGAAAAAAGCATCCTTTTTTACGTTTTTTGGGTTTTCCCGGAAGGCAAGCCTTACTCATCAACCTGCTGTCTTGCCCATTCCAGGATCCGGTCAAACATGTCCTGGCTAAGGGCAGGCGGATTCAGCAGGGGGCGGTATTTGGGATCGAATTTGAAGGGATAGCCGTCCTGTCCGTAGAGGTTGGGGGTACGTGTGGAGACAATGTCGAGGTCTTTGACCCATTTACCCGAGTAAAATTCCACGCCATCGGCAAAGGCGAGGAAGAGGGGGGGGTTGTTGTTACCTGTAAGAAAGAAGATGAAGAAGGTAATGTCCCAGAGGATGGCAATCCGCACTTCTACCCTTTTTTTGACAGGATTGACTGGATGGTGAGGATTTGTTTTAATCCAGTTTATCCATAAGCGAATCATTTTTACTTAAATCTATCCCATCCTGAACCATCTTAAAGGTCAAGGGAGCTTTTTCTTTTTTATTTCTTGAATTTTGAGGAAATTTTTGATAGGGTGAAAACGCCAGTAGCGTGATTTGCTAAAGGATAATAGTTGATATCGACAGACACGCTTGGGTGGTACGCTTTTAGCAAATAGTATTGATATTAAATCCAAGTTTGAAAGGAAGGTATCATGAAGAAAAAAATACTCGTGATTATCGCCATCATCCTCACACTGCCTTTTTTGAGCACGACGGTGGTCATGGCTGTAGAGGACCTCAATACTCAGTTTCCAGTCATCGTGCCCAACGGCCTCTATCAGTTGGAAGTCCAACACAGCCACCAGGTCCTGGATGTAGCTTATTACAGCTATGAGAGCGGGGCCAATATTCAGCAATGGTGGGATATCAATGAAATGAACCAGAAATGGCAGGTGACCCATGTCTCCAACGGCTGCTACCGTATAACAGCGCACCATTCGGGCATGGCTCTGGCGGTTGAGGTGGACAGGCATGGAAGTGCTCAGAATGCGTCCAATGTGGTCCAGCGTCCGGTGAGTAACGAAACCAATCAACTTTGGGGAATCGTACCCCATGCATTCGGGCATTATCAGATTGTTTCCTGCGCTTTTCCTACGCTTTGTCTTGATGTGAGTAGTATCAGTAAAGAAGGAGGAGCCAATGTCCAGCTCTGGGAACAGAACAACTATTACAATCAACAGTGGGCTCTGAACCCGGTCAGCCCTGTTACAAAAATCCTCCCCGAGGGGACCTACCTCATCACTTCGAAGCACAGCAGCAAGGCACTCAATGTGGCTGGTGCTTCGATGGCGGATTTAGCCAACATTGAACAGCTCACCCCCAACGGAACAGACAATCAGATCTGGGTAGTGGAAAATCAGGATTACGGTTTTTACCGTATAAAAGCCTATCACAGCGGCAAGGTACTCGATGTGCAGGGTGGTTTACCGGAAGATTCAACAAACATTATCCAGTATTCCTGGGTCCCCAATTATGCGCAGTTGTGGAAAATTGTTGATGTGGGAGGCGGCTACTATAAGATTATTTCGGGTCTGCACCAAGGCAAGGGCCTGGACGTGGCCGGCTTCAGCGTCGTTGACCACGGCAATATCCAGCTCTATGAGTACCTAAGTAGTCCAAACCAGAAATGGCGCTTCATTCCTATAGAACCCACTGACCCAGATATCACCATTATCCCGGGTTCACCTATCATAAATTCACCCTTTGAGATAGAGATAACCGGGAGTAGTTATGATACAAATGTGAGCCTGGTCATCTATGACAAGAACAACAACCCTACCGGTGGCGTGTTCTTGAAAAGTGAAACCCAAAATGAAAATGGAACTGTTACCCGGCGCTATGAGGCCCCCACAGGATTGAGTGTAGCGGGACGCTACCACGCAATATTCACAGCCGATAACTTTACACGCCAGGTTTGTTCAAAGGTATTTGACATGCAATCACCGCCTCCCGGGGCAAGTGCTAAGATAATCTGGCACCCCGGTAGTGAATCACGAAAAATCGGCAACGGCTCGGTGAACCTGCCGCTGAAAATCCGTTTTGAATCAACTCTTGACCTGGGAGTTGTCTCCTTTCAGCTCAGCCCTGGGATCGCCTCCTTTGTCCAGGTCGATGCTGGTAGTATCACTTATGTGGAAAAAGAAAAGGAGTATGAGCTCTCCTTGTCTTTCAGGATTCCGGCCAATGCTTCCGAAGGCTTATACGGCGGAACCCTTTCGCTTCTCTCGGGGGGAGTGGCAATCCCTGTGCCCTTTGAAATTAACCTTGAGGTTGATTATGAAAATATCAAACTCAATTGCGGAATCATTAAGCTTCCCGACCAAACCTTGGCCATGCTCAAATCCTATACCTATACCTCTGCCAATACACTTCGCCTGGAATTTCTTCCAAATGCTCCACTTATCTCCGAACTATCTATAGGCGATCTTATCTCAGCACCATCTCATCCGCTTATGTCAAGCGGCTTTGCTTGTAAGATCCTATACAAAACTATTATAGGGTCTATAGTCATCCTGGAGACCAGACTCCTTGCAATCGACGAGGTGATACAGGAAGGGAACTTTGAGTTTTATACCCCTCTTTTAAATGACAGTTTCACCATTGAAGCCTTCACCTATGAAGATTGTATCAAGGTAGGCTTTGAAGCTGATTACGCCTTGAACCTTGGTTTTTCGATGGGTGCAGAGGGTGAATGCGCAGAGCCCTCTTCCGCTCATGATATAAAAATTACTTTCAGCGGCCATGTTGCCGTAATCCCCTTTTTCGAAGGACTGGCCGAGAAAGAATACGGGTTTGAGGAGGATATTTGGAAAATACTCAAGGACAAGGGCCAGTTGAGTTTCCTGGAATTTGAGATTCCAATCAATATAGCTGGCATCCCCTTTACCATCTGTGTTAGCCCCTATCTCAAACTCTCGGGCTCAGGTAAGATCAAGGCCCAAACCCGGGCTGAGGCACAACTGAGAAGGGACTTCACCATTACATTAGGCTATTTTGAAGGTGATTGGAGGCTAGAAGATCAGATCGTTGCCAATGACAAGGGTATTTCTAACAAAACCAAGATCGGGATGAACGCCAAAGTCAATTTCGATATCGGTCTAAAATCTCAGATACTTCCTGGTGTGGGGGCGATTAAAGAGGTCATCTCGCCCTTTACCTATGAAGTGGGGCCCTTTTTCTATATCCGCAATACCCTGGAGCTCAAGTCTGAGATAGACCCGGCTACTATGCTCGTTGACTGCGGTCTCTTTTACAAGGCCTGGCTCAATGTCGGCTTAAAAATCAAGAATAAATTCTTCGAACTGATCGACCACAAAGAAGAAAAAAAATTGAGCGAGACTCGTCTTTTAGACTGTTCCAGCGGAATCTGCTCTAGTTTGCTTGAGGCCTGGAGTGCTAATCCTGACGGTAAAACCTTTGGAACCAAACTGGATGACGGCAGCTATGAAGCGATTATCTCTGTAGTGCCCTGTGGGGCTCTGGACAACATCCAGACTCTAAGAGGCGCGGACCTAAATGGAGACGGTCTGGAAGACCTTCTCATTTTTTCCGATAGCGATTATGTGGTGCCCGGTCTTTCCAATGGAGATGGGACCTTTGACTTTGACATTAACGATGACGGCCAGTTCGATTTGACTAATGATTCCTTCTCACCCTGGGTGGGGTATCATCTGGATATGAATATGATACAGATCGCTGATGTTACAGGTGATTCCTGGGATGACATCATTCACCCTGTAAATGATTCCTCAGGAGGGTACATCAATATTTGGATTTCCAAGGGTGACGGTACTTTTATCATGAAAACCTACGAACCCTATGCAGATAATGGCTTGGCCATTACCGGGGGGCCATGGCTAATAGGTGATGTGAACGGAGATGGTAAAAACGATTTGGTCCATCCTTATTATCGGGTTCCTCCTATTAGTATCAGTAAACCTATCTACACTCATATTTCCCAGGGTGGCGGCCTTTTTGTCCGGAGAGAGACCGAGGAAAGGCCTGGGCGCGGCGAGTTTTTTCTTCTTGATGTGAACAACGACAACCGTGATGATGTGATTCAGCTAAGAGATGGTACCAGCCGGGTCTGGTACTCCAATGGCAACGGAACCTATGTGATTCGGGAATTTCAGACTTATGCCAAAGTGTACGGTCCTGCCAACGGTAGGTGGTTTGGCCTGAACAATGGGATCTTCTATATTGACAACCTGGGGCCTCTGGCCTTTTATCAGGAAACCGTATGCGGCTTTCAAAAGACCCATGATCTGCCGGGGAACCCGAATTACCAATCGGTTTACGGTAACTGGTCAGTCCAGGAAAACAGCAACAGTGTGGGTGATCAACTCTGGCACCGCATAGGCGATGATAATATCAATATCTGGAATTTCAATTTCCCTATTGGCGGCTACTCGTATGATTCTTTTCAAATCCCCACTCTGAATAAAAATGAACATTGGGTCGGTCTGGACTTTAACGGTGATGGACGGAAAGACATTCTGCACATCGATAAGCTCTGGTAAAAAAGTTTCTAATATTTACAAATATAAAGGGGCTGTCTCATAAGTAGGCAGCCCTCTATTTTTATAACTAAAATCTAATTTAACTAGCTATCCTAAATACATTTTTCATATTATAACCCATCATCAAAAGGCTCGATTCTGTTGAGACTCAATCATTACCCCATTGGCATGGACTATTGATTGAGGGCGGTTTTGATGAGGTCTTCAACTTCGTTGAAGTCCAATTGTAATTATTTATAGTGGAAGGGAAGTTTGTTTATCTTCCCATCACAAATACACATGTCCGAATTTTTTAGAAGACTTGTTAAAAAGCATTTTCAGGACAAAAAACTGATAAATGACGATTTTGCTAAAAATCTTTTGTCCTGGTAGAACTCTGGTTTCTCCATTGATAATTCTGTTATGATTTATGGGAACGACAATAAAGCCAGGGAATCCCTGGCCCAATATATTGCCAGATGTCCCATTTGCAGGCATGCCAGGCTTCGGGACACGAAGGGTTATATAAACTTTAAGCTTAAGCTCCATATCTAAAGTTGTAAAACTAATAGTGGTTTTTTATTTTACACTTCAAAAGATTTCCTGAATATGATATAATTAATGCAAAGAATAACATTATAGAGGATATTTATATGTTTGATAGAATTTCAATAAACCCTCACATCTGGCAGAAGAACAGGTCACTCCTTTTGAATCAATAACACAATAGGTTTTTATGAATATCTTTGTTGACGAAAATATTCCTAAAATAACTGTTGAAGAATTAACAAGTTTAGGATTCGATGTTATTGATATTCGAAATACAGATAAAGAAGGTATACCCGATGATCAAATTTGGGAAAAAGCACAAGAAATAACAGTCTTTTAATAACAACTGATAAAGGCTTTTCCAGATACAGGGACACAACTCATTATGGTCTCATAATTGTACGTTTAAAGAAGCCCAATAGAACAAAAATACATAATCGGATTTTATACGTGATTCAGAATTTTGATAAAGATGAGTGGGAAAATAAATTAGTTATAATAAAAGATTCGTTAATAAGTACCTGGAAAAAACAATAGCTATTTTAAAATACCACCACCCCTCTGCGACTCCGCATCTCTGCGATAAAAGCCCGATGACACGACGCTGCTGCCCCTTAAATTTTAACGCCGAGGACGCCAAGAAGCAGAGACGCGGATTATTCCATTTAGAATATTCCGGATGGAATAATGTTTTTAAACGTATAATTTGATTAAAATTGCAAGTAAAAGGCCATCAATACATATGGCCTTTTACCATACCATTTTTATCAATTGTTATTTTATTTTTGAAGAAATATTTATTTAATTTATAAACTTTACCATCAACATATATATAATCAATATCACTGCGAAGTGGTCCACCATATATTGTATAATCACCAACTTCTACTCTAAAAATTGTTTTTGTTTTTTCAGTGGTGTCCCATCTCATTGTTAAAACATCTTCCGAATATAAATTTTGAAATCCATCTGCATGGAACCATCCGGTATAATCCTTCAACCCCGTCGGATCCGTAAACTTCAACGGGTTGTCATTCGCATATACATACCAATTCCACCCATCCTGCACCGGGTCCACATTAATAAACCGCCCGGTCGTGGCATCATAATACCGTGCGTTTACGTAGTACAGATTTATCTCCTCGTCAAACTTTCTCCCGATGTAGCTGAACCTGTTCTCGTCGTCTCCGATCCTGTCAAGTTCAGTATCGAAAGCCCTGTATTCATATTCAAAGCACCACGATTCCGTCTTCGACTGTCACCTTTATAAGTCAAAGAATTCTTCCGAATTGTCATTCTGGTCCGGAAGGGTATGAATAATTGTGGTAAAAAATTTCACCTCCAATTCCTTATCCCCCGAATCCCGGTGAATATAAAATGCATCCGGTGTCAGCCCCGGAGGAATATAATTCCTTGTGTGGAGGTGGTTCAGTATACGGAGTATTTGAATCATAAGGGGGTATGCTTTTTCCAGGCGTAAAGGACACTTGTCTTCCATCCATTGCCGTAAAGTGATTCGCTTTATTTCCGGCAGAAACAGCCTGAACAAGATTATACCTGTTTTTGAAGTGTATGTTTTTTAATTCCATCTGCTTTTTTCCCGATTATTTTTTTATTTTTCTATCAGTATATCATATAATTTATAAAATTACCGGAGATTTCCGATACTTGTCATATCTTCTTACAGGTGATGCCCATCGACATTTTTTAAACCAGGCCGGTAAAAACTGCTGTTATTTATAAACTCTGTCCGCGAATCGCCACGCAAGATGAATCCATCTTGATGAAAAAAAATGGTTTCAAACGGATTTTCAACAGACGCCGTAAATAGAATTGCTGTCTTGCAGATAAAATACTTGACTTTGAATACTCATCCATTATTATTAAAAGATAGGGAGTGGCTATGAAAAAAATCGTCCTTTTACTATTTCTCTTCGTTTTATGCACTGCTTTACATGCAGATGATCTGCCGATTATTTCCGTCCTGGATTTTTATACGGAGACAGGAATATCGAGGAGTGAGATGCGTCTGTTTATTTCCCTTCTTTCTTCCGCGTTGTTCCAGACAAATCTCTATACAGTAATTGATGTGAGTGAAAGGGAAACTCTTTTATCTGAAATCAAATTTTCCGTATCCGATTGCGCGGATGAGTCCTGCCAGCTTGAAATCGGGCGGCAGCTTGCAGCGGAAGCCATTATTATCGGCAGGATCGGAAGGCTCGGCTCCAGATATGTGCTTTCCATCAAAATGCTCGAAACCAAAACCGGGAGGGCTATTAATACTGCCGATGGTATATATGAAAATATTGATGCGATGGTCGATGATGTGGGCAACCTCGCCCTTATTATCTCTTCCAAGTACCAGGTAAAAACAGAAGAACCCACCCTTGAACCGACAACAAAACCTACATCTGAACCCACACCCGAACCGACAGCAGAGCCGACCCCGGAACCAACGGAAGAACCGGAATTGTCACCCATACCGGACAAGAAACCGGAGTTTCTATCCTTTTCCGCGGCAGTTATGGGGGGAGTGGATATCCCGATTCAAGGGGCGGAGGAAATCTTCAAATCCGGGATTATATGTCAGGTAGCGGGTGATGTGGAATTACATCTCGGTTTTGCCACATTAGGAATCGGTCTTACAGGCGGTGTGCTGGAAATGAGCGATAGCTCCAATATGAGATATCCGTATCGATTAACAGTTTTCCCAACAGGCGGAAATCTCCGGCTGGAAACCGAATTCTTTCTCCCCTTCTTCTTCCTTGTGGAGGGGATGGGTGGAATATCCTTTGCGTTTCTGCGTTATAGCGAGAATCTACCTTTGGAAAATCCACCTGTCATAATTGCACCGTTCATGTATATAACAATGGGAATCGGCTATGCCATAAATGATATGTTCCGTTTCGCCCTCTGCGGATCATATACGAATATTTCATACGATAGTCCCCTATCCGGTATAGGGATAACCGGGAGAGTCGAGGTTCATTTTTAAAAAATTCAAGGAGAATGACAATGAATAAGATTTTTATTCTTTTCATCATATGTGTGTTACTTATGACCACAGTAACCTGCACCTATTTTGATCCTTTTGCCGCAGCAGGCTACTCTTCATTATTCTGGGTTGATGTAAATAAGGAGATATCCCGGATGCCGGCAGATAAACCCGATGAACTCCGGGATTTCCAGCTGGAACCCTTTCCCAAGGATTTCTGGGAGGTAACCGTTATGGCAATGGACCCGGTAATGGGCAGAATGTATCTTAGTATTTTAGGTGATAATACTTTCGGTATTTGCAGGGCAAATTATAATGGCACTGATGCGGAAATGGTCGTGATATCAGACCAGCCAGTCAATGGGATTTCCATAGATTTTTATCAACGGGAAATATACTGGAGCGAAGCAACATTGATTCATAAGGCAAGGATCGATGAGTTTGATAAAGCAACAGTAGTATCCGATACCGGAATTATTATTACAGATCTCGAAATAGATATGGTAAGCAACACACTTTATTTTGTCGACGGATCTGATTCCGTGCACTTGATGGCCACCACGGGAGAATTGTTTCCATCAATTGCCCTTGCCCCGGCCGGTGCTATGGCGACGAAAATTGAACTCAGTTTATTTGACAATAAGATTTACTGGTTTAACCTAGCCGACCAGAGTATTTATCATTCCGATGCTTATAACGGGGGAAACGAGGTAATGTTATCTCCCCCAAACCTTCCCGGACTCATTGATTTTAGTCTGGACCTGGAAACCGGGTATATGTACTGGGCAGATATGTCTGGTGTGTATCGCGTACGCACAAATGACACATTATCAGTAGAGTATCTTATAGACAGAATTGATCTCATCCAATTTGCAGGTGATTTTATGAACGCGTGGCAATACTAATAGGAAATCTCTTCATCCGGCTCTTTTATGCGGACGGAGTAAAGCATCTCGCAGATGATTTTCAAAAAATATCTCTTACTCATGTCTCATATATACTATTGATAGCCATACACAATAAAAGCATTTTCACAATAACAGATAAAAAGTAATACACATTATTTATTCGTCACCACACTCACCATACTTGCGCAATAAAAAAATTATACGAATTTCATTATTTCTTTTAAAAAATACTTGACGTATGTATAGTAGTTTCCTATACTTAATATAATAAAGGATTATTCCGGTCTTACCGGAATGGTAAGACCGGCACGGTGAGAGTGATTATAAAGAACACATACTTTGTCCTTTAAGAAAATGGTAGTCGTAAACAATCCCCGTGAAAGGAGGTAATAATATAAATCGGGGATTGCAGCCGGAAGTACTACCGAACAGTCACAAGGGCCCTTGTCGTAAATACATAATCAAGATTTATACATAACAGATAATTTATTCCGGTTCTCCTGACAAAGCAATTGTCAAGGACGTTATAAGAACAACTATAATTTTATTTTCATTATGTAATAAAATGAGAGGAAGAAGACGATGAGGATAGGTAAAAGAGTAAAACAACTAAGAACTTTATATAATGTCACATTACAGGATCTGGCTGAATCAATAGGGATTTCAATTGCGACCCTCAGCCGGATAGAAAGCGGTACCATGAATGACATCAAACTTGGTATTATTTTAAAACTACTGAAATATTTCAATACAACCTTTGAGGTGCTCATTTATGGGAAAAACTATACAAGTAAACTTCAAATCTCAAAACAAATTATAAGCAACCTTTATACATTACTGATGAAGACGGACGAAGCACATAAAATTGAAGATAATGAACCCGGCATTGACATGTTCGACCTGTCGGATAAAACAACCTATGCGTTTATTAAAATGCTTTTTACCTATACGGACAGAAAAGATATCCCGCGGGAAATGATCCCGTATATTATCGGAGTAACGGAAACAAGAGTGGAACAGGTCTTTAAAAAATATAGATTTGAAAGATAAATAATGAAAAGAACTGTTGGAGAGAAAAAATCTCTCCAACAACAACTCTCCGGATGAGTTACAACAGCTTTTCCTTCATCAATTCGACGATAACCGTATTCACACTTCCCTCATCCGGCAAACCATCCTGATTGCAATAGATACCAAAATCATTATCATGATAAGCATGATAGGTATAATGCAGACCAAGTTCATGGGCAATATCCAGAACATCACCAACCCATCGCTCTCCCCCTTTGTTGTCTTTAAAGGAATGGAGGGATGTCCCGAATTCTCCCATATATGCAGGAGCAGATTGTGCCTCTATCCACCGTGTATATTTTATAATAGAAGCTTTTAGATATGATTTGTTCCGGGGAAATACGGGGTTGGTGCTGTTGTCATGACCTTTTGCTTCATTTATATAATGGAACCGGCTTTCATCAGGATACTTTCCACCATCACCCGGGCAGGCATAACTGAGTAATTGGCGGGTAAAATTATACGGCTGAGTGACATGGAATTCATACGCAACATTATCATCCCGGACTACCGGAAAATGACAATTGTCGTCTTCTTTGTCATGGTCTCTCACGGAAATAGCACGTTCAATAAAGACGATATGCCTTTTATCAACCATCCGGATATCATCGATAATATTCTGCGCCAATACCTGCCACTGGTCCAGGGATACGTTTGGTACAGGCTGATTCAAGAGTCCGTATCCCGCGACAGTGGATTCACCGGAATACCGCGCGGCTATAGCTTTCCAAAGAAAGCGCAAGTGATCCCGGTGAACGGGATTATCCCAGAGAGCTTCCCCCTGACCCCTGGCCTGTGATCCCCCCGGCGGAATATGCATATTAAATATCACATATATTCCATATTTTTTGGCCCAGGTGATATTCGTGTCCAGCCATTCCCGGGCCGGATTTTTAAGATTGCCGGGTGCTTCATTATCGGCAAGGCTTTTATGATTCAAATAAAATCTGACAACGTTCATCCCCCATCCGCGCACACGTTCATAATCCGACTCACCATGATGTTCTGTGGGAATAGTATCATTGTGCCACACTTCATTGCCAAAGCAGACACCCCGTAAATAAATAATTTCACCCGATTCATTAATGATCTGCGGGCCTTTACAAGTAAGAAATTGCAGGTTGACATTATTCATAATGTATGTTGACCTTTTTTAGGATTCTAAACACTTGATTATAGAAAATCTTACTATTCATGTAAATATCATATTATGGGAAAATTCCGGCATAACGAACCTCTCATGCATGATTTTATGAAATATGCAAGCTTCACCGCTTATTTTAGTAATTCCTCATTTGTGAAATTAACCGCAGATGGAGCCAGGGATCCCTGAAGAATATGGTTTCCATATTCTTCTTAAAAGAAAGACTTTGTCTTTCTTTAGGGCACGCAGATCGGGTTCAGGAAGACTGGCACGGATTATATACGTTTCCTGTTGCTTTTACGTTTTTTTG
>JAFGRV010000527.1 GCA_016934975.1 Spirochaetales bacterium
ATTCTATTCCCTGCCTGTCATTATTCAAGTCGAGGAACATCCCCAACTTAAAATAAAATTTATCTCATTATATACCATCGTTATTAATTCTGCAACTCCTTCCTCTTCCCGGAGTACTCATTTTCAAGAGAGGTGGTTCCGGGTATTCTCGTATCTGAATCACAGAGGATATGAGTACATAGTACTCAAAAAATGAGAAAAAATCAATCCTTTGGTTCCCCGGGGGCAAGAGAGACGGCTATATTGCATTTATTATTAAAAAAACTTAAAAGTCCGCTTTCCAGGAGGATTGATTTTTCCGCACCTGATTCGTCTTTATATGTCACCGATGAGTTTTCTTTTAAGAGTGCGAGGAAAGGTTCGTGGTGTGCCTCAATACCGATACTTCCTGAAAGAGTCGTTACCTTGCAGTAAACTGCCGGGTCATTAAAAATCAAGTATTGAGGCGCAGTGATTGTCAGATGAAAGGATGTCATTTTTGAGTGTCCTTTTTCTTCCGGGCATCTTCGATACTCCCGACCATATAGAAGTATTGTTCGGGAAGATCATCATGTTTCCCGTCGATTATTTCTTCGAAGGAACGTATCGTGTCTTCTAACGGGACAAATACTCCCGGGATGCTTGTAAAATGCTCTGCAACGGAAAATGGCTGGGAGAGAAATTTTTGAATCTTCCGTGCCCTCTCCACGGTTTTTCTATCCTCGTCGGATAATTCGTCTATTCCCATAATGGCGATAATATCCTGGAGGTTTTTATACACCTGCAATGTTTCCTGCACCCGGCGGGCTACATTGTAATGTCTGTTTCCGATTAAATCCGGGGCGAGCATCCTGGATGAAGATGCGAGGGGATCCACCGCGGGATAAATACCGATCTCCACAATCGCCCTGCTCAGGTTAGTAGTGGCGTCCAGATGAGAGAACGTTGTGGCCGGCGCGGGATCGGTGTAATCGTCTGCCGGAACATATACTGCCTGGACGGAAGTGATGGAACCATTCTTCGTGGAAGTGATACGTTCCTGAAGCTCTCCGAGTTCCGTGGCAAGGGTCGGCTGGTATCCCACGGCGGAAGGAATACGCCCGAGTAATGCCGAGATCTCGGCACCTGCCTGAACAAACCGGAAAATGTTATCGATAAAAAGCAATACATCCTGCTTCTTTTCTTCCCTGAAATATTCCGCAACACTTAATGCTGATAAGGCGACCCGCGCCCGGGCCCCGGGGGGTTCGTTCATCTGGCCGAAAATGAGTGACGTCCTGTCAATAACACCGGATTCTTTCATCTCCCCGAAAAGCTGGGTGCCTTCCCTGGTCCGCTCACCCACCCCGCAGAAAACTGAATATCCCCCATGGACTTTCGCGATATTATTAATCAGTTCCATGATAAGAACCGTTTTTCCCACACCGGCACCCCCGAAAAGTCCGATTTTGCCCCCCTTCATATAAGGAGCAAGAAGGTCGATTACTTTTATTCCTGTCACGAGAATATCATTCGATGTACTTTGTTCGTTAAAAGATGGTGCGGGACGGTGAATCGGATAGGAAATCCGGGCTTTTATGGGGCCCTGTTCATCCACGGGATTTCCCGTGACATTCATTATTCTTCCCAGGGTTTCTTCACCCACAGGTACGGAAATCGGCCTGCCTGTATCGATAACGTCCATGCCCCGGTAAAGGCCGTCGGTGGAATCCATGGCTATGGCACGGACAGTTCTATCACCGATATGCTGCATGATTTCCAGAACCAGGTTGTTCTCTTCTTCATTTATCGCGGGGTTTGTTATTGTCAGAGCAGTAAAAATCGCGGGGAGTTCACCCTGGGTAAAACGAATATCCACAACAGGCCCCAATACCTGGAGAACAATTCCTTTCCTTTTATTGTTGATTGTACTATTTTCCATAAATTCTACCTTTTCATCGCTTCTTTTCCGGAGATTATTTCAATAAGTTCATTTGTGATTGATGCCTGACGCGCACGGTTCCGGATTCTCCCGTAGCGATTAATCATATCCTCTGAATTATTGCTTGAATTTTCCATGGCAGTCATCCGTGCTGCTTGTTCGCTTAATCGTGAATTAAAGAGTGAGACTTGTACCGTATAAAAAAGATACAATTCCATCGCCTTACTAAGGAAGATTTCCGGTATCGGATCACTATATGTAGGGATGCTTTTTTGTATGGCATCGGATTTCCCTTGAATCGAAAAGGGTAATACTTGTGTGAGTATTGTATTCTGACGTATCATTGATACAAAGTGATTGTTTATGGAGAGGACCTGGTGGAATTCTTCTTTGGAAAAATCACGGACAATATCATACGCTATCTCTTTTACCGTTGCTAATGTCAGGGTTTGATCATTTATCTCAGTCTGATGAAGAATCGTATAGCCTTTACGTGCGCAAAATAAGGCTCCTTTTAATCCGAAACAGGAGACACTTGTTTCGATGTTGTCACGTTTATTTTTCTCGATCGTGAGCATTACTTCTTTTTGAACAGAGCTGTTATGAGAACCACAAAGCCCCCTGTCCCCGGTAAAAACAATCACGTGCACTTTTTTCACATCCTTGTATCCCTTCATAAAGGGATGTCCGGAATCGTGGAAAGCACCGGATATATGATGTGTTATTGCATGAAGAGATGAGATGAATATTTCCAGGGTATCCTGGAAATGAATGAGTTTACGCAGCTTTATCGAAGAGATCATCTGCATTGCACGCATTACTTTTTGCATATTATGCAAGGATACTATTTTTCTGTTTACTTCTCTGATATTTGCCATAATATTTTATCCCGTACTTCCTTGTGCATCCCGAAGGATCCCACGGAGTTTCATAATACTATCAGCCTTGAGCCAATCTTCTTTAAACGAGGGATGCTGCACGATTTTTGCCAAAGAAGAGATGACCACAAGATGAAAGTGCCTTTGATCCAAAGAACAGGAAAGAAAGAAGAGTGCATGGACCTTCGGGGCTTTTTCCGTAAAATATATTCCTTTAAGGGACCGGAAGATGACAAGTTGATAGATATCTTTTCCCTCCACGACAAAATGGGGAATCGCGAAAAAAGGACTGAGTGCCGTGGAGCTTGATTCTTCACGTTTTTTAAGTCTGTTAAAAACCTCACCGCTCTTTAATTGAGTCAGTTCTTTCGCCATTATAGCTGCCGCCTTATGAAAAAGAGTATCCATATCCTTTGATTCGTCATAATCCAGAATTTTACAGGTATCAATAAGTTTATTAAATCTATCGTGCTCATACAAATCATGGCCCGACATTATCTGTTCAAGTTCTTTTTCCAGTTTGGGTGATGATAATTCCCGGGTGGTGATACCTTCAAGAAGTTTAAGGATATTATGGTTAGCTCCCGTATTACGTTTATTCATCGCCAATGCAAGACCGGCGGTGAATCCCGAATCGACATCACCTGCCATGAGTTCATGATGGAATTCCGTTTCAAAATGGTCAAGAAGCTCCTCTGCTTCCGATTCAATGTCCTCGGTAAATTTATTTTCCTTCCGGAATTTTTCCATTAATGATGATCCATTTGCATCGATAAAATTATAGAGTTCCTGTTCATAGAGCAAAAGCTTGGTTATAGGGTACTTATCGAGTCTTCCTGAAATACCTGCCTTAAGAATCATTATTTGTTTATAAATAGTGATAGGCGAATTCTGACGTTGTTTAAGAATTTCCGTAAGACGCTTTCCCCTGTCAAGTTGTTTTTTTGTCGCGGGGTCAAGATCCGATGAGAACTGCATAAACGCTGCCAGCTCACGAAATTGAGCGAGGTCGATACGAAGGGAACTGGCAGTCTGTTTCATCGCTTTCAGCTGGGCATCGCCCCCGACACGGGAGACTGAAATACCAACATTAATAGCAGGTCTGAGCCCCGAATTAAAAAGATCTGTCTCGAGGAACATCTGTCCGTCCGTAATGGAAATAATATTCGTGGGAATATATGCAGCCACATTGCCTTCCTGGGTCTCAACAATCGGAAGGGCCGTTAATGATCCCCCGCCCCTGGCAGCACTCATCTTCGCGGCCCGCTCAAGGAGCCGGGAATGGAGATAAAAGACATCCCCGGGATATGCTTCCCGGCCGGGAGACCTTCGCATGAGAAGGGAGAGTTCCCGGTACGCTTGTGAATGTTTGGTCAAATCATCAAAAATAACCAGGGCGTGTTTTCCTTTATCACGAAAATATTCCGCCATTGCAGTTGCCGCATATGGCGCGAGATACTGCATCGCCGCAGGATCAGAGGCTGTCGCGGCGACAATTGTCGTATATGCCATAACACCAAATTTAGTCAGTTTTTCGACCAACTGCACAACAGAAGACCGCTTCTGCCCGATGGCGACATAAAAGCAATAGACCTGTTTATCCGGATCGGATTGTTTCTGATGAATAATCGTATCGATGGCGATCGTTGTCTTCCCTGTCCTCCGGTCGCCGATAATAAGCTCCCGTTGGCCCCGTCCGATAGGGATCATCGCGTCAATTGCTTTAATACCGGTGAGCAAGGGCTCTGTCACATTCTGACGATCGATGATACCCGGTCCTTTTGCCTCTACCCGCTTGTAGATATCAGTCTTAACAGGTCCTTTCCCATCTATGGGATTTCCAAGAGGATCGATGACTCTTCCAAGAAGCCCTGTTCCGGCAGGAACCTCCGCGACTTTTTTTGTTCTTCTTACAACACAGTTTTCTTTCACCAGTTCGTAATCGGAAAAAAGAATTATACCAACGGTTTCTTCTTCCAGATTCATGACCATCCCCGTGACGATTCTATTCTCCGATACATCGATTTCAACGAGTTCACCGGACATTATCGTATCAAGACCCCAGGCCCGGGCTATACCATCACCGACATGAATAATTCTTCCTGTTTCCACTTCCCCGGCGGACATTTCAAAACCGGCTATTCGCTTTTTCAGCACTTCCAGAATTTCATCCGGTTTTATTTCATCTATCATACATATATACTCCCATAAAACACAATTGGAAGATAAAACGAAGTTTTATCATACTCCCATAAAACATAATTGGAAGATACAACAAAGTTTTATCTTCCAATTTCAAATCCCCTCGCCTAATAAGTTCCGTATTTTTTTTAATCTGCCTGCCACAGATTGATCGATGAGGTGATTCTTCCAGTGGATTCTGAATCCCCCCAATAATGACAAATTTACGATTGTTTCAATCTTTATTGTTTTATTTATCCGCTTCCTCATTTTCTCCGAAAGAAGGGAAATCATTTCATCCGGAAATACATGGGCGGATTCTACCGTTACAGTGACAGTATCATTTTTCTCATCCCGGACCAGATCAAAG
Organism: Spirochaetales bacterium; assembly: GCA_016934975.1. Classification (GTDB taxonomy): domain Bacteria; phylum Spirochaetota; class Spirochaetia; order SZUA-6; family JAFGRV01; genus JAFGRV01. The sequence goes on from JAFGRV010000527.1 coordinate 5,330, forward strand.
GCCCCGGGTAAAAACGGCAACATCGATATCCTGTTATTTTTTAATGCAATCTTAAGCAGTTCTTTCGTATAATGTCCTATATACGGGAAAAGAGCTGTTTCGATAAAATCCATATCAGAACCCCGGTCTCCATGGAATTGGAGACAATATTCCCGGATCTGCGGCGCCTCATTAAAAATTTTTCGGATACTCAACATATCCTTTGTCACGGATTCAAGACTGTTGTTTTCCGCTGCTACTTCATATAAAGCCTGTGCATACCGGCGTGGAGTAAATTTATTTTTCATAAAGCTTTTGCCAGCTCTTCCGCCCATTTCCGGTCGTCTGCCGAAACAAAAGAACGGCCGATGAGCTGTTCCGCGGTATCGCAGGTAAATGCAGCGATTTGTGCACGGAGAGATTTTATGGCATCTGCGCGTTCTTCATTTATTGTAAGTCGTGCCTGTTCAACTATTTCCCGGGCTTCCTTTTCCGCTTCTTCAAGCAAATTTTTTCTCATCTGCTGAGCATCTTCTCTTGTTTTACGCAAAATCTCTTTTGCTTCCTCTTGTGATCGCCTGATTATTTCCGCCTGTTCTTTTTCCACGGCTGCCAGTTTTGTCTCGATTTTTGAGGCGTTATCGACGGATTCCGCGATCATTTCCTCCCGGTCCTTCAGGTTTTTGAGAAGTGTGGGAAAGGCGAATTTGGACAAAAGAAAAAAAAGTATTCCGAAGGTAATCCATGTCCAGATCGCAAGGCCGGGATCTATCTTAAATAAATCCATAATTCCATTCTCCCAAGTTGTTATTTCATGAAAATAACTAAAATAGCGATGATGGCACTGAAAAAAGCAAGTCCTTCAATAAGCGCCGCCATAAGAATCATATTTGTCCGAATGTCTTTTTTTTCTTCAGGTTGACGCGCTATCGCATCAAGGGCTTTCGCACCTATCATTCCGATTCCGATAGCACCTCCGGCAGCAGCCAGACCTGCTCCAATCACTGCAATAGCACGGGATAACATTGTAAGATCCATCATTTTTCTCCTTATGTATAATAAACAATTTCAATGAGCACTACTTGCCATTGTAATAAAAATACAACTCAAAAGTGTGAAAACCAAAGCTTGAATAAGAGCCACAAGCACCTCTAAAGCAAATGTAAAAACCGTAAATGGTACGGCTACAAAACCGAAGAGTGGGTTCAGCACAAACATCAATAGTAAAAAGGAAAGAATCGCGAGATGCCCGGCAAACATGTTGGCGAAAAGCCGGAGACTCAAGACAATTGTCTTAATAAAAACACCAACGAATTCAAGAAGCGCCACAAAAAGGCCGATGGGCAGCGGGGTTCCTTCGGGATAATAGTTTTTAAAAAAATGAACAAAACCTATTTTCTTTATTCCCACACCGAAAATCAAAACCATAATCATTATCGAAAGAGCCGAGGTCACGGTAATACTTCCCGTGGCGGATTTAAAGGCAGGAATCAGACCTAAATAATTGATTGCGAGTAAAAAGATAAAAATAGTCGAAAAGAAAGGAGTCCATTTCTCCCCACGGGTTTTCCCCATTACAGGATATACAATATCATCCCGGACAAAGAGAACAATACTCTCCAGAAAAACAATCACCCTTTTCGGTTTTAGTATTGGTTTTCTGAAAGCCGGAAGAAAGACCGCGAGAATCAAGAGTGCGGCTAAAAGAAGCATCAACATATGAACAGTCATACCAAAGGGAAGTAAAACCGGCGGAACAAAGGGAAATGGTTCAAATTGAGTACTATCCTGGATATGACTAAAAAGTGTTTCCGACAGATTAGGCCCTGCCTCCTGTGAAAAGGCTAAAACTGTCAAAAAAAAGAATATAAGCGGGATGATAAAATATTTCATTATTTATCCTGATGCAAGGAACCTTATAAGTCTCAATAATATCTATAATTTATATTTTGTGCAATAAGTTTTGATAAAAATATGGAAAAGAAACATAAATACCAGGGAGACTCATAGTTTATAATCTATATAAATTGTTTTTCCCCACGAAACAAACCATTCGTTTTATGTGCTTCTCTGATATAAACATGTCCTTGCCGGGAACAACGGTAATACAATTCTCATAATTTTAAGACCAAAAGGGATCATAATCCATTTTGGTCTTGACTTTTCGGGAATATGCTCTACAATGGCCGGTATGGAACGAATACTCGCTCAGGCAATCAAAAAGGATCTGAAACACAAAATTGTTCTCTTATCCGGTCCACGACAAAGCGGAAAAACAACTCTGTCAAAAATGATTACCACATCTTATGATTACCTCAATTATGATTATGCCGAGCATCAGCACCTGCTAAGAGAAAAAAGCTGGGATAGGGCCAAAGAATTAATAATTTTTGATGAGCTGCATAAAATGCGGAACTGGAAATCCTGGATCAAAGGTATTTATGATGTGGAAGGAAATGCCCCCTCACTTCTCATTACCGGAAGTGCCCGGCTCGAAACAATAAAAAAAACCGGGGATTCCCTGGCCGGCCGCTTTTTTCATTATCGTCTGCACCCGTTTGATTTAAAAGAGATGAAAAACTTCATAGATCCGGAAGATGCATATAATCGCCTTAAAACTGTCGGGGGTTTTCCCGAACCTTTTTTAGAAAATGATCCCCGGTTTTACCAGAGGTGGAAACGAAGCCACCTTGATATTATGCTGCGCCAGGATTTAGTTGATCTTGAGTCGGTACGGGATATTAAATCCATAGAAATATTAATCGAACTCTTACGCGATCGTGTCGGTTCGACAGTAACGTTTGCCAACCTTGCTTCCGACCTCCAGCGTGATCCGAAGACAGTGAAGCACTGGCTTTCCATACTGGAAAATATGTATATCATTTTTTCCGTAACCCCTTACTCCAAAAAGATAAGCCGCTCCCTTCACAAAGCACCAAAATATTATTTTTACGATACCGCCCAGGTGAGCGGGGATAATGGTCCCAAAATCGAAAATATTGTCGCGTGCGCTTTGTTAAAAGAACTTCATTCCCTGGAAGATACAAAAGGCATAGACGGAAAACTCTATTATTTACGGAATAAAGATGGTAAAGAGATCGATTTTGCCGTGGCTGTCAATGGCCGGATAAACGTAATGATCGAAGTAAAAAAGAGTGATGATACACTTTCCCGTCATTTTAGCACATTCGAAAAATATTTTCCCGACGCTAAGAAGATTCAACTTGTGGAACAACTCCCACGAGAGAAAACCTATCCCGGCGGCGCGGAAATCCGGCAGATTGTGAAATGGCTGCCGGATATTGATTTGGATTATGAGGTTGAGCAGAAGGATTTCATTTCATGAGATCTATTAGCATTTCTATGGCTTTGGTCATCATAGTTTCAAAAGGATAATGAACCGTGCTTAAGAGAGGAAGAAGGCACTCGGAAGGGCTGATATTGTTAAATCCCGTCAGGGCGATATCACCGGGAATCGTGATTCCTCTTCTCTGCAACTCAAGCATGACCCCCTATATTTCCGGGAAGGCAATAAGACTCGGCCGAAAAATAGAGTAAAAGACCACCTGCAGAGTCCGTTTATTCCACATGGTGAGTACAAAAGAACAGATTCTGCACAGATGGTATTACTTCGTTTCGCCTAATCCGAGATAAATCATATATTGGATTTTCAAAAAATCGGAAACAAAACCTAAAGGTCTCAACTTGAAAGGTATTCTTCTATCTTTAAAATAGTAGATCTTCCGTAATACCTTGAATCTTTTATCCCAGGACAAGATGTCTTTCGTATGCTTAAGCCCCCATATAAGAAATGATTTTTCACCCAAACCTGCTTGTTTGATAACCATTTTATTAGCAGTTTTTACTCCCACGGGAGAACATGCATCAAAGAGTATTGTCCCGCCAGGGAATCTATCTGCCAATCTCTTAAAAAAGTTTTTTACCGATTCTTCCTCAAAATAATAGAGCACACCTGCTGCAATAAACAGAATACAATCACCCACAATGATATCCTTCATCCAATCTTCTTCCAGAAAAGAGGTTGAAATGGTTTTCCGCCTGTTATTTTCCCGGATAAATCGCTTCCTTAATGCAATCACATCGGGTAAATCCAAGTCATACCATAAAAGCTGCCCATTATCGACCCTGTCGAAGGTGGTGTCTAAACCACAGCCGATATTTACAATTGTCGCTTTCGGATGTTGCTTAAGAAGTTCAACGATAACATCATCCACTAAAAGACTTCTCATAATCCATGCGATTTGACTTAATTCATTAATGTTCCTTGTGATTGCGGAGAAATCGAAATCTACTTTTTCGATAATCTCCAGAGCCATCTTATCGATAAGTAATGGGCTATTTTTCCTGGTTTCATATGCACGTCCCCATAAAGGTAAAAATAGAGTCTTCTGAACATTACCGATATCAACTTTAATTTTTTCAGACATTTGTTCCTCTCATAAGTTTCAATGTATGCTTAGTTTATGCAATAATGACACTGTATATATTACATTAATAAAAAATTCAAATATATTCCCCTGTTTTAAATTTATCATTTCCTTTCATAGAAAGGCATAATGAAGCGCACTTATTTACTACCGGGAAATGACAAATTATAAACAGTTGCCTACAATATTTATTCGTAAAAAATCACCAGGTTTCTTCTTAATAAAATAAGTGTCTATATGTTCAACTGCATTAATTTGATTTTTAAATTCCAAATATTCTTTCGCTTCATCCTTTGTTACCCATTTGTATTCATCATGTTCCTTTGGATCTAATTGAATAGTCACAGGCTCATTTACAAATCCTACAAATATCGGAACAAGATTGATGCAATTCTGATTAATTTCATAAAATGTTTCCACTAAATCAGCCGAATAAAACTCGTTTGGAATAATATTCGTTTCTTCTTTTATTTCTCGAAGAGCAGCTTGCCATGCCGTTTCTCCTTTTTCAATTTTTCCGGAGACCATTTGCCAATTCTTATTCAAATAAGTACTACACCGTCTGATTATCAAATAGTAGCATATATTTTTTTCTATTTTACAAATGAAAGCAGCGATTGAAAATGATTTGATTGGTACTTCTTCTCTGATGGGGATACTCATGTAGTTTCTTCTCATTTTTTTATTTTACAAAACAGTGTATGCTCCAGTATGTCGTCCAACTGATTCTGCTCTATTATATTAACAGGTTATAGAAAGTTCAATATAAAAATTACTCCGATTGTGCCTGATTTTACAGGGCTGACACCAATATCATGCCCTTTTTTTCTCATACAAATTCAAATTTTCTAATCATTTAACCTCTTTTTCTATCTATACCACTTAATAGACAGACCTCTCCTGTAACGTACCCTGCTTTTTTCATTATTTCTTCACGATATGCTTTTTATATCCGGTGATCGGAAGCTAGCTTGTTAAAAAGGTATTTTCACTAAATTTCGTATTATTGATTCTTGTCCTGTAATTATACGTCCATATGCCAGAGCAAAGATAATTCATAAAGCCAGATTGAACTGAAACTTTATTTTTTTAATCTCCGGATGTTATTGTGTTTAAAACAAACTTGCCATAGAGAATACCTCCTGTAATTTCTTAATTCACTGTAATCGTTTTGGCCGGATAGTAAAGGCTATGTCCACCCTGGATACTGTATTTGGTTTGGTGTTTTATGGGGTAAAATACATTTCCCTATTCAGCTAAATCTTTTTTAGTATAACAAATTATTTGCAAAGCAGATAACGACAGATTTTAAAAGGAGGATTTAGAATATCACGTCAAAACACTATTTATTATCCTTCCATACCTTTCTCACTTTATTTCCTATTAATATTCCATTTATAATAAGAACCAACCACGTTATAGAAATAATGATTACTTCATATCTATCCTGCCTATCCAGACCATATATAATACTGATGATAATAAAGCTCACTATTGAAATAATAACTGCAATAAAATAGATTATAGATATACTATTTCTTTTTTTTCTCCTAAAAACCGGTATTAAAAATCCGAAAGAAATAACCATCATGATGTAACCGAGTTCTTCTAGAGCAATGAAAAGACCATGAGGATTGTATTGAGTAAATAAAGAAATGCCTTCATATTCCTGATTCATCAAACTTATGGGAACAACGCTTACATGAACGAAATAATTTATAAGTAATGTAACAGTTGTAATTATTGCAAAGATATGGGATATCTTCATATAAATCTGCTTTTCTCTTGTAACAATTGTACTCAAAATTGTGATATTTATTACATAGAGACAGATCATGAACATCGCCACATACTGCCATATATAATCTCCCGGATACTGTTTTATTGTATCCAGATAAGGATATGAAATACCACCATCCGGTGCATGTGCTCCTGATATTGGAACGGCGATCATTGCAAACACAAATGTTATAAAAGTAATAATGGATAATCCGTAGCTTGAAAGAAAAGCCAATTTTAACACATTTCCTTCAGTTGTAATTACATTAGTTTCTTTATGATTCACGTCCATACCGCAGCTCCTTTATTTTTATTAATTCATCTTCGTGTATTACACGTAACGTGAGCCTATATAAAACTCATTATACAAAATTCATATGTAAATAATCGATTCTGCTCTATTATATTAACAGGTTATAAAAAACACAACACAAAAGAAGAATAATTACAGGAACGAGGACTTTTTAGCACATTCAACTCATGTAACAATGTCTGCTCTTTTGATACGCGACTGTGGACAGGACAGCTATTCAAGAGTTGTATTTATTCTCTATTCTTCATAATTTTTCTACGGAGATAGGCCACATTGCGGGTATTGCAACAATTTACATTTATGCTATTATTCCGCGTATTCTTGTTTTTTTACAAGAATACGCGGAATAATAGCGAAACGCAGGTTCGCATGAAATCATTAAGCATTCACAACTGCAACCTTGTCATAAATTAATTATTTAGGTTGCGGGCCTGTCCTGCGTAATGTATTGTGTAGTTTCTCTAATAGTTTATTTTTTCACCTTATTTGTTTTTAATAAAATAAGCAGTGCTCGATGGAAAAGAAAATCCATGCCAGCTGAAATTGATGCCATATCCTGCACCAAAAAGCAGCGGGGGAGATTGATAAAGTTCTTGTTCCCACCAGTTGTTATCTGTTATGCCTTTTATATATTCGATAACGCCGGCCTCATGGGTAAATAATATACCCTTATCTTTTAATTGAGGCCACATATATTTTAAAACTGTTTTTGCAGATTTTATATAATCCACATCCATGCATATACAGGCGGGCTCCATAGTAAAAGAAGGAAGAGTCTCATCAAAGTATCCTTTGACAAAAGAACAGACATCTATGCAACCATATTTGGTAATATTGTTCTTTACTTCATCAAGAGAGCCGGAATATAATCCTTTTTTATAGATTGCTTCTTTTCTGGAATCAATCCAGGGAATGACATGATGTTTCTGATCTTCCATTTCAGGATCAGGCAGACCTTCGAAACTGTCAAAAATATGGAGTTTTCGGCCGGTGAGTTTGCATAGGAGAGATAGTTTTGCAGAGGAACCTCCTTTATAACACCCGAACTCAATAACAGGGCCTTTAACAGGAAGGGTGAGAATAATTCCATATAGGATTAAAAACTCAAAATATCCATGACTGCAAGGAATAGTTTGGTGAATTCTTTTTATCGATTGTAACTCTTTTTTCAAGGTTTTTTTACTGTATTCTGATTGTTTCACTAAAGCAGCTATAAAATCATTTTCTGCTTTTGTGAAAATAATATTTTTTATGTATGTAGTAAGAATACTCATTTCAGTTCTCCATTCTTAAAAGCAAATTTTAAATTTTCAGGAATTTATTTAATAGTGATTTTTTTCTGACAACCAAAAAACTTATAAGCAGGAACAATATAAATATGCCTATCTTAAAAAACAAAGGTATCGTAACGATCAAGGATAAAAAAACAAAACCGGCGGTGCATAAAAAACCTGCAATAAAATATAACTTTTTGAATCCGATAAAGTACAATTTTTCCGAAATGATCCATTGCAATAGCAGCAACAC
>JAFGRV010000528.1 GCA_016934975.1 Spirochaetales bacterium
TATAAAATAAACAACCCAAACCCTGCACAATCTGAGTAAAACCCAAAGTCACTTCCCAGGATTACCCCAAACAGCCTGAATTATCTCTGCATTATTGGGTTATAAGATGTTGCATGTCCCGGATGCTTCACTTAAGGAACCGGGAAACGAATCATTTGGAAAATAGTATTTGCATAGGTTCTTCATAATGATGTACAGTATAAATACATTTTTTTGCAGAAAGGATAAATAAAGATGCGTATCTATAATGGCGCCTATGAACTCATGCCGGGGATCAAGTTTTATTCTCCGAACCGGTTATATGAATATAGTTTCACGGAAAATAAAATAGTGATTCATGCAATCATTGAACAGGGAAATATCCCGGAAAAAGTCCATGGCCGGATCTTAAGTTATACGATATCATCGCCATTTCCCGATGCCTTACGAATTCAAATCCGGCATTTACAGCCCCGTCAAATGATTAAATTCGATACGCTGAATTGTTTAAGTCCCCTGGAGTTAAAGGATACTCCGGAATCCCTTATGATTACTTCCGGACAGCTTGGCATTAAATTTGAAAAAGAGAAATGGGCGTACTCATTTTTTACCGATTCCGTTTTGTCGGAAAGCAGCTATGAATCTGCGGGAATAGTCTTTGACCACAATAATAAAGAGTATATTACCGAAAAATTATCTTTAGGAGTGGGAGAGCTTGTATATGGTTTAGGTGAGCGGTTTTCACCTTTTGTCCGGAATGGCCAGTCTGTCGTTATACGTAATTCGGATCCCGCCACTGAATCCGATTTGGGATACAAGAATATTCCCTTTTATATGACAAACCGCGGGTATGGTATTTTTATCAATACCCCTGCTTTTGCCGATTTTGAAATTTGCACGGAAGATGTTCATGCAGTCCGGATGTCTGTTCCCCTTAATGAACTCGATTATTTTATTTTTTATGGACCCCGGCCAAAGTCAATTATCAATCATTATACTCATGTCACCGGCAGACCTCCCCTTATTCCCAAGTGGTCCCTGGGGTTGTGGCTTACGACTTCATTTACAACGGAATATAGTGAAAAGGTCATTACGGAACAGATTGATGAAATGTTCAGGCGAAAGATTCCCCTTTCCGTATTTCATTTTGATTGTTACTGGATGAAAGAACGGCACTGGTGCAATTTCCTCTGGGATACAGACTCTTTTCCCGATCCGAAGGGAATGATTTCCCGTCTTAAGAAAAAAGGGTTAAAAATCTGTTTATGGATAAATCCATATATTTCCGAATTATCCGAAATTTTTGATGAAGCCGCTGAACAGGGATTTTTCATAAGAAATGCACAAGGAGGTGTTTATCAACAGGATTGGTGGCAGCCCGGGCTGGCCATGATAGATTTTACCAATCCCGGGGCATGTGAATGGTATAAAGACAAACTTCGTACATTATTAGACGTGGGTGTCGATACGTTTAAAACTGATTTTGGGGAAAGTGCTCCGGTAGATGGCATCTACTATTCCGGCGTCGATGGTTCGCAAATACATAATTATTATACATATCTGTACAATAAAACTGTTTTTGAACTGCTTACCCGATACTTTGGAGAAAATAATACAATTGTTTTTGCCCGTTCCGCGACAACAGGTTCTCAAAAATTCCCCGTCCACTGGGGTGGTGATTCACAAGCCAGATATACATCAATGTATGGCCAGCTTCGCGGTGGTTTATCCTTCGGGATTTCCGGATGTGCTTTATGGAGTCATGATATCGGAGGATTTTACGAAAAGCCGCGGGCAGATATTTATAAGCGGTGGATCGCTTTCGGGCTTTTATCTTCCCACAGCCGGCTGCATGGGAATGATAGTTTCCGTGTTCCCTGGAATTTTGATGAAGAATCATGTGATGTATTACGACATTTTTCAGAGCTCAAGTCCCGGCTTATTCCATATTTATATGGTCTCTGTTATGAAGCCTCAGTAACCGGCCTCCCCCTCATGAGACCGATGTTGATGGAATTTCCAGATGACCCGGGAGTCGATTACCTGGATAGACAATATATGCTCGGACCTTCCTTACTCGTTGCTCCGGTATTTACTACCGGGGGGGAAGTGACATTCTATCTTCCGAAAGGAACCTGGACAAATTTTTTGACGGGAAGAAAAGTTCAAGGAGGGCAATGGATCTCTGAAACACACGATTTCTTTTCCCTGCCTTTATATGTTCGTGAGAATTCCATCATCCCTACCGGACCTGCGGGACAAGATGCATTTTCAACAGGGTGTAAAAATACTCTCCTCACCCTCTATAATATAAAAACATCAGCCCAATGTTATTTATATGATGATAAGGAAATACTCGTAACAGTACAAAAGAAGGACGATGGAATCCGGATTGATGTGTCGGATACAATTTCCGGACTGATGATTAAGATTCATGGTTCGGTTGAATCAATACATTGTGAAAAGCGCACACTATTCATACGATCCGAAAATATGAGTATAGAAGAATAATCTTTCGTATGATTAGTTTTACCAGGACATATCCCATACCGGACTATAGAAAAGTATACTGACAATTAATTAAATCCCTGATTACTATCAGGACAGTATATTCCGATTGTAGTGAGTTGTTCAATAATAATTGAACTCCAATTGTAGTTAAATAAAGGTGATTATCAATTTCTTTTACCATAAAGAATTAGATACTATAGCCAGGTGTAAGAAATTGACAAACTCAAAACAGGTGAGTATAATATCCTGGCTCTTTATCTCATTAAGACTGTCCCACAATCTCCTTTGAGTACAAAAGAATAAACAGGTTGTCCAATTACTTCATTTTACCATATAGAGGGGTTATGATAAAACTTGTATACTATATATGGTTTTTTTAGTGCAAACAGCAGCGGTCTGTATTGGTAAAACTGATAAATATATACCTTTTATTAATTCCGACTGAAATTCGATGAAGTCGAATTTATTGCCATCATAATGGACCCGGATGAAATTGAAAAAATCCTGCACCATCTGATTAAAACCGAAATGTCACTATCAGGGTTTACCCCCCATTTTTTCAACAGAAATTCTGATGTTTGTCGTTGGCGTATAAGAACGATTTTCAAAACCTTTGATCTATGATTGAAATTTTAAAAAATCAAAAAAAAGGAAAGCAGGAAGAAACTTTATATAGTTATATAAAGTAAAGATTTAACAAATAAAAATAATGACATGGAGGGCGTGATGGAAATAAAGTGTGTCCATGATTTTCATTTTGTGATGGATAAAAAGATGAAGACCAGGCTTAAGAGAATGGAATTTCATTTTAAGCGTAAGAGCTTTTCCGGGATAGTTGTAAAAATAATAGAGGTGCTCTTTCCCGTAATACGGAAAGAGCATAAATGGGGTGAACAGCGGATGAGCAGATACAAAGCTGTGTGCGATGATCCGGGGGAGGTCCGGGAGGATATACATGTGTATTTTCCGGGTGAGGTTTATAGAAAGCTGAAGTTGTTGCATCAGGATTTGAATTTTTATAGTATCGCTCAATTGTTACGGGAGTTGGTTGAGTTTTTCCTGGGGTTGGTGGATGTGTATGGGAGGGAAGTTTTTAGGGTTTTAGATAGGAATTTCGCCGGATGGAGATCGGAAGAAGAGGATACGCGACTAACATCGAGGAAGGCGATACGACAATTGTTTAAAATAATTCGCTTTCTACCGGGAAAAGAGAGGCTGATTACTGTATATGATAATAATTTCTCACCTTTTTGGATACTACGAATATAAAACAAGAAATCTACCCCATCTAAAATCCAAATTAATCAATCCCATATATATCTTATATCTCAATTTATCTATTTCTTATAAATATCACTTGATTCTCAATCCTCATTATTGTATAATTTAGGCTGTCCAATAACTCCATTTTTAGTGGGATTGCTTTTAAGCAACACTATATATAGTGCAGATATATCAAAGTGCACCCCATATAGAGTGGATGGATGTTATTGGCCGGCCTTGTTTGGGGTTGCGGGACAACCTCAATTACAATATAATTATGCCCTCAATTAAATTTGAATGGGACCAGTGCTTTGACCAATAAATTTTTTATCTATAATTGGTTTGCAAAATTCTCATATTCAATAAAAATATGGTCAAAGCTTGCGTGTTTTGACGATTTTATTCAATAATAGATAACTGGTAATATCAAAAAATTGATTTAAAATATAGTGGTCAAAACACTGGTAAAAAACCGGAAAAATAAGAAAAAGCATAATATTTCATTTTACGTATTATTTCTACCCGGAAAGCGACAAAAAATGAATCGAAATATTATGGAGGAAAATAATATGAAAGATGAATATGATCTGTCAAAGATGAAATCAAGAAAAAATCCTTACGCGAAAAAACTCAAACGGCAAATTATACCGGAAACCAAAAGGTTTTCCGGTATTTCCGATTATAGTGGTTTTCTATTTCTTTGTATTAAAAAAAACAATCAAAACAAATATTTTTTTTACCTGTAAAACCAATTAAATGGGAGTATACCATCAGATTATCAATTGAAACAATAGAATATTTTAAAAACCTTGCACAAGAATCCGGGCTCCCGTATCAGAATTTAATTGATTTATATCTGGAAGATTGTGCAAGAACCAATAAAAAAATGGAGGTCGTCTGGCACTAAATAGTCCCTCTCCTCCCGGGCCGGCTCTGCCTGCTTTTCCTGCTTTAATGACCTCGGGCGAGGCGGAAGCCCACGTAGTAGTCGCGGTAGGACAGCGTGCGACTGCTCCGGTCGGCCGAACGCGCGTCCCCCGCGTCGTCGATCCAGCCGCCGCCGCGCATCACACGGTTAACGCCCTTCTCAGGTCCCTTGGGATCTATCGCGGTTCCGGTCCCGTACTCACCATACCAATCGTCACACCACTCCCGCACATTCCCATGCATCTGGTACAATCCCCAGGCATTACAAGGTAATTCATTCACCTTTACTGTCTTCTCCCTATATTTTCCCTTCTTTCCTTTATTATATGGATAATTCCCATTATAATTTACCTGGTCCGTGGTAATTGTTTCACCAAAGGAAAATGGTGTTGCAGTACCTGCCCGGCAGGCATACTCCCATTCCGCTTCCGTGGGGAGCCGGAGTTCCAATCCCGGTATCATCGTATTAATGTTCAGGATAAACTTCTTGCAATCATCCCAGCTTACCCATTCAACAGGTAGCTGTTTTCCTTTAAACCTGCTCGGATTACTCCCCATCACTGCTTCCCACAATTCCTGGGTGCATGTAGTTTCTGCCATCCAGTAACCATGTGTCAGTTTTACATGGTGCGGGGTTTCCTCAGAAAGTCGTTCACGTTCTTCTTTTGGAGATCCCATGGTAAACTCCCCAGGACCGATCCACCGGAACAATTGCCGCACACCTTTAACAGTAAAGGCAGCCCAGATCCCGGTCTCATCCTCCCCGTAATCGCTTTCCCAGCCATAAGGAAAATTATAGGGAATTGTTTTATAAGATTTCACTTCTACTTCCATCGTTCACCACATAAAAATCTTCCGGCAAGGTTTTGGTTTATGTCATCTACTCACATACCGGAAATAATAAATCTGTTTATATTTTAGTATCTTTATTGATCGATTTCATGGTTTATTAAGAATTTATATAAGAAAATCAGGAATCCGGGAAATATGATCTCGCAATGATTATCATTTTTATTACCAATCTTTCCTTATTAACA
>JAFGRV010000529.1 GCA_016934975.1 Spirochaetales bacterium
TAAAATGCAAAAAAAACTTTGACTTTTTTAAAATATATGATAAATTTAACAATATACGTTGATTTTTTAAGCTAATAAGGAGCAATCGGGAGGGGATACAGACGGGAAGGAAATATGGTTGTTAATTCACATATTCAATCACATCATTTCTCATTTTGGAATGCAGGCAATGACAGGAATAATAATACTCTTCACGAAGAAGCCTTCGTTCCTTACTCCCTGGAAAAAGGAGATCCATCGGTATTAAAAAAAGATCTGTCACGTAACAAGGATACTCCGGAGCCGGAGATAAATATTGCGGAAAAACGATTGGAGGATCAGCTTCGTCGTATTGATGCGGAAGTCCGGGCCCATGAGCACTCCCATATTGCCGCAGCCGGCGGGATTGCCACCAGCGGGGCAAAGTATGTTTTTGTGACCGGACCTGACGGAAAACTCTATGCCGTGGGTGGTGAAGTTTCCATCGATACCAGTCCTGTTCCGGGAGATCCTGAAAAAACAATTCAAAAAGCACGGAAAATACGCAGGGCTGCCCTGTCTCCGGCAAATCCGTCGGCTCAGGACATGCGGGTCGCTGCTGCCGCAACCCAAATGGAGCGGCAGGCACAGGCAGAGCTCATGAAAGAGAAACTCGAAGGAACCGGAGAGGAAGATTACCTCAGGAAAGATTACCTCCGTGTCTCTTTGGAGGACATCTATTCGGAGAAATCAACGGGGATGTATGAAGAATCGTATCAGCTTGTCGATCTCTTTGCGTAATATGCCTATGCTCTCCTTAATAATAAGTGTTATTCTTTTTTAAAATAGGTATACCCCCGCATACATGTTTCATACATATTCATGATTTTGTGTCTCTCCTGGGGTGTGATATGACATTTGCGTATCGCTTTTTCTGCAAGGATTCTGAATCTGTTCACCAGTTCTTTGGGATCATATTCCACGTAGGAAAGAACATCGGCGATCGAATCTCCCGCAAGTTCCCGTGAAAAATCGATTTCTCCCTCATCGTCGAGGTAAATACTTACGACATTTGTATCCCCGAAGAGATTGTGTAAATCCCCTAATGTCTCCTGATAAGCACCGACTAAGAATACACCGAGAATATAATCCTTATGATCATCCAGATCGTGGAGAGGGAGAAACTTTTTTATATCCCGGAGGTCTATAAATTTAGTAATTTTACCATCACAATCACAGGTGGTATCGGCGATAATTGCCGGGAATTGAGGTTCTTCATTGAGTCTTTGAATGGGCATAATAGGAAAAAGTTGATCTATGGCCCATGCGTCGGGAATTGATTGGAAAAGGCTGAAATTGCCGTAATAAATATCTACAAGATTTTCTTCGAGTTCTATCAGTTCGTCCGGTACATACCTCATCTTTTTAACGATTTCGACAATTTTCTTTACGATGTTCCAGAATAAACTTTCCGCTTTTCCTCTTTCCCTGAGAGAGCTGATACCATGGATAAAATCCGAGCGAATTTTATCGCGGTAATAAAGGCTGTCGTGATAATATTCCTGGATATTCTTCTGACTAATTCCTTTTAGAATTTCCTCCAGATTTTGCAGATACTCATTTGATTCTTCTCCCGAATCAATTATTTCTTCATATTCAAATCTGTTGACATCCAGAATATTAAAAAGCAGTACTGAATAATAGGCGACAATTGCCCTGCCTGTCTCACTCACAAGTACGGGATGAGGAACATTTGATTCCTTCATAGTGCTGACAATACCTTCTATAATATCACCACAGTATTCGTCTATGGTATAGTTTTTACTCGATCCGAAATTAGTCTGGGAACCGTCATAATCCACGGCAAGCCCGCCCCCGATATCGAGAATCCCCATCTTGGCCCCTTCCCTGCATAAGGCAATATAATACCTGCACGCTTCGGTGATTGCCGCCCGGATATCCTGGATATTTGTAATCTGGGATCCGAGATGATAGTGAAGGAGTTCGAGACAATCAAGCATTTCATTGGCTTTTAAATATTCTATAACCCTGATGGTCTGGGCAGTCGTTAACCCGAATACACTTTTATCACCTCCGGAATCTGTCCAGTGTCCCGAAGCCCGGGTAGAGAGTTTTATCCTGATACCGACACGGGGTTTGATATTAATCGCTTGAGAGCGTTCAATAATCATCGGCAATTCCTCGGGACGTTCAATAACGAGAATAACCTGAATTCCCATTTTCAGGGCAAATAAAGCAATATCAATAAATTCTTTGTCCTTGTATCCATTGCAAATGAGATATGCCTCGGGATCATGCATGTACGCAAGGGCTGCTATAAGCTCGGCTTTGCTTCCTGCTTCCAGGCCATGGTGAAAGACCTTGCCGGATTCCGTAATTTCTTTTATGACTTCTTCCTGTTGATTTACTTTGATTGGATAAACACCTTTATATACGTTTGTATATCCATTTTCTTTTATTGCCTTACTGAAGGTGTTGTGAATCAACTTTAAACGATCATTCAGGAGGTTTTGAAAGCGAAGAAGAATCGGCATGCTTAATCCCCGCTCTCTCATTTCATTAATAATACTTAGAATACTAATTGTCTTTTTTTCACCACTATCCTGTAAAGAGACTGTTACTTCACCCTTTTCGGAAATACTAAAATAGCGGTTTCCCCAATATCGGATCCCATACAGTTCTGCCGAATCCTTGTATGTCCATTTTTCCAAGATGTTTTTTTTCATCCCTGCATTCTCCTCTATGAAAATAGACGTAATCATTATCTACGCTAAAAAGGTTTATCATTTATATCTCATATAATCTATTAAATAAAGAAATAAATTTAAATAAATAATCTCTGTAATAATTGACAACTTTTAAAAAAAGAGATATTTTTTTGATCATTTTTAAGGTGTAGGTAATTTTGATAGCAGTTTTTTGGGGAAATCAGGAAAGACATGGATTGATGAAATGAGCATACGTAATTTTCTTGATCTCTCGTCCAATGACTCCGGATACGATTCTTCTCGCGTTGTTATTATTTCCGTTCCTTTTGATAGAACAAGTTCCTGGAAAAAAGGCGCGGATAAGGGACCCGAAGCAATTATCAATGCCTCCGCGCATGTTGAACTCTACGACATCGAGACTGATTCCTCTGTCTATAGTCAGGGTATTCATACCTTGTCTCCGGTAATATCAGGAAAGACCCCGGAAGAATTAATCCCCAAAGTGACTCACACTGTATCGCGATGTCTCAAAGACAATAAAATTCCCGTCATTCTCGGTGGTAATCATACTGTTTCAATCGGGGCAGTGATGGGACTTGGAGATCATTACAAAAAGTGTACCGTGTTGCAGCTGGATGCGCATGCGGACCTTCGTGATGAATATGAGGGATCCCGGTTCAATCATGCCTGTGTCATGGCCCGGGTAAAAGAATTATTTCCTTTTGTCCAGGTCGGTATACGAAGTATGGACATCTCCGAGAAGGAAAAAAATGATTTCCGAAGAATATTTTTTGCCGGGGATATATACTCGGACAATTCCTGGATAAAAGAATGTCTCTCGTTATTGGAAGAAAATGTGTACATAACCATCGACCTGGATGTTTTTGATCCCGGAATTATGCCTTCCACAGGTACTCCGGAGCCGGGGGGACTTTCGTGGTATCAAGTGCTTGCACTTCTTAAATCAGTCTGTACAACAAGAAACGTAATAGGTTTTGATGTGGTGGAATTATGCCCCGGAGCGAATCATGCCCCGGATTTCCTCGCGGCAAAACTGGTGTATAAATGTTTAAGTTATATTCTCTCCTGAAGGAAAGAAGATATGGATAAAAAAGAAAATTGTGTGAAGTTAATTCACTTTTTTAGGAGTAGTTCATGAAAATTGTATATACCCGTCAGCACCTGGCGCATGATCCTTTATACATGTTTGAACCCGAAGAAGAAGAGATTATTACCCATCATGAGGCTCCTGACAGGGTAGAAGAAATCTTCCGGGCCCTTGTCAACAGTAATTTCGCGGATATTATTGCCCCCGAAGAAATAAGTTTTGATGATTTGACATCCGTGCATGATAAGGATTTTATCTCATATATCCAAAGAATTTCCGAACATGATGGCCTGATTCTTCCCAATTGCTTTGCGACCCGGAATTTTTCATTACATAAACCCAAGAGTCTTTCCGGACTTCAGGGCTATTATTGTACGGATTTCTCCACTCCTTTCAGACCGGGTACAATCGACGGCATTCTTTCATCGGCAGGCACGGCATTGACCGGTGCCGGGCTTTTATTACATGGTGATTCCGCTGTTTTCTCTCTCACCAGACCACCGGGACATCATGCGGGGCGGAATTTTTACGGCGGATTTTGCTATGTGAATAATGCTGCCCTGGCAGCAGAAAGACTCTCCAGAGAAGGAAAAACAATATTGCTTGACATCGACTACCATCACGGAAACGGGAGTCAGGATATTTTTTATGCAACCGATGCCGTGTATTATCTCTCGATCCATGCGGACCCTTCGGATGAATATCCCTATTATTCGGGATATAGTGACGAAAAAGGAACCGGCAAAGGAGCGGGGTTTAATACGAATATTCCCATAAGCAAAGAAAGCACACCTGCGGAATATAAAGAGAAGCTTGAGAGTGCCCTTCATCTGATTGATGCCCAAAAATGCGAATATCTCGTTGTTTCACTTGGCCTGGATCCGGAAAAAGATGATCCCCTTGGAAATTTTTCCTTTGAATCCGAAGATTTCCGGGAAATCGGAAACCTTATCAGCCGTTTAAAAATGAAGACCCTGGTAGTTCTGGAAGGGGGTTATAATCTTGATACCATAGGGGAGTGTGCTGTTGATTTTTTAACCGGAATCTCCGAATAGGCCCTTTCCCTATTACCAAATCCCCGGTAACAACCGGAATCTCACCCGTTTTTTATAGGAGTTATATTCCTCTGAGGTTGATAATACAATTGAGGTTGTCCAATAACCTCAATTATAACAAAATTGTTCTCCATTCACACCATATATAGCGCATAAGATTGATCGCCGCCGCTATATATGGTGTAATGAGGTTATTGGACAACCTTGTTTAACCTTTGTACTCAAAGGAGGTTGCGGGACAACCTCAATTTCTTCTGCATGTATCCGGAGGATCAGAAAAGGAATCGCTATAAAAATATAATTGAATATAAGTATTATTAATGGTATACTTAGTTCAAATATTTTCGAAAGATGGATAGTATTATGCGAAATGATTACTTTTATGA
The DNA here is from genome assembly GCA_016934975.1 of Spirochaetales bacterium. GTDB lineage: Bacteria > Spirochaetota > Spirochaetia > SZUA-6 > JAFGRV01 > JAFGRV01. Next base: position 5,237 of record JAFGRV010000529.1, read on the forward strand.
ACACCGGCGTTTTTCCCGGAAAAAAACAAAAGATACATCAAAAAAAAGTAATTCTTTTCATCCATATCAAAAAGATTATTCCCTGGGAGATTTCTTAAGTGATATTGGTAACCGGGAAATACAGAATTTTTTTGAAACAGGTCTGGTTCAGGCAAAACTAAATATAAGCCAGCCATGTGATATTTACGAACAGGAAGCAGACAGGATAGCAAATGCTATTGTCTCTTCGGATATAAATCAGTTACCAAAAGTGAATCGAATTCAGGCAAAATTTGCTAAAAATAATATAACAGTACAAAGTAATACCGAGTCAAAAATTAAAAGTCTGCAAGACAGGGGAAATCCGTTAAACAAATCTGTAAAAGATTACTTTGAACCCCGTTTTGGCATTGATCTTGGTAATGTAAAAGTTCATACAGACAACAATGCAAATCTGCTTGCCCGGTCTATTAATGCCAGAGCATTTACTTATGGGAATGATATAGTATTTGGCCAGGGGCAATTTCAGCCTGAAACAACCACTGGTAAAAAGCTTATTGCCCATGAATTGACTCATACAATACAGCAGGGACAGAACAATAATGTTATTCATCGTGATGCAAATCCATATATAGATACGAATGAGGTTTTTTTTGTATCAGATCCGGCTCATTATACCTCTACCATAATAGATTACTTACCTAAAAATACCGGTCTTGATATAATCAGTTTTGGATTAAATCAATCTTTTAATGCACATTTAAGTGATAAATCATTGGAGTGGTGGCAGGTGGAAGTGATAAGTTGTACTAATGCCGGCTTGTTAAGCAGCAGGGGTTGGGTGATGAAAAAATTTATCACGACGACATATCCATTACATGAAACAGATTTCAGTAATCCTGATACATGGAACGCTTATAGTACATGGATTACAATAACTCAACCCAGGATTGAAAGAATTACTCAAGAAGTAAATGATGGTGTAAAAAAGCTGGATATAAATGCTCCTGCTTCTGCCTGGACAGCTCTTACATGGAATGATATACAGGCAAGGGCTATAGAATTACTTTTTTATCCGGAACGAGTAAATCAAGGAAATCACAGCTTATGTGGACCGGCATCAGTCTTAAATATATTGACAGATTTACAACCCACAAAATTTGCAGATCTTGTCATTGAAATATATCGTGATGGTACTGTTAACGGAAGAAATATAAATAATACTCTTTTAACTCAACCACTTACTATTGTTCAAAGCTCATCAACCAGGCCCTGTGACTGGATGTTGCTTTCGGCAATAAGAGATGTGAGTCAGGGAGCAGGATATTCAGGAAATCCGAATGGTTCATTCCCATTTGATTGGGAAGAGTGGCGGGGACTCACCTATCCATGGGAAATGAATGATTCCATTAATCAGCTTATAGATAATGTTGATATAGAAGAAAAGCCATCCTATACAATCTATGAACCCACCGAAAAAGAATTAATGGATATTAATGGGTTATTAACAAATAATCCAAATAGCTCAGCGGTTATTATGTTAATTGAAGCTAATTTGATTGATGATCCGGATAGTTTTTTTTCTATTCCAAACCATTGGGTACGATTATTATCCCCAATTTCAATATCCGGAACAGGTGATAAGAAATCCATAAGTTTTTCCCTCTTTTCCTGGGGTCGTATTTATTCAAGAACAAGGACTCTACAAGAGTTTAAGCGACATACTCGTCATTTATATATTATTACAAATATTGGAGCAAAGTAGTGTACTTCCAATTAACTATAA
>JAFGRV010000530.1 GCA_016934975.1 Spirochaetales bacterium
ATGATAGCAGGCACCAGATTCCGGGGGGATTTTGAAGAACGCCTTAAAGAAGTCATAAAAGCACTTCAGAAAAAAGAAAAAGTGATTCTCTACATCGATGAAATTCATACAATTGTCGGGGCCGGGGCAGTGAGCGGCGGAAGCCTGGATGCATCCAATATTTTAAAACCGGCAATTACCCTGGGGGGACTCAAATGCATCGGTTCGACAACCTTCGAGGAGTATAAGAATTTCTTTGAGCGGGACAGGGCACTTTCGCGGCGGTTCCAAAAAGTCGAGATCCTTGAACCCTCTGTCGACGATACGGTTAAAATACTGGACGGATTAAAAGAGAGCTATGAAACCTTTCATAATGTAAAATACAGAAAAAACGCGATTCTTTCCGCGGCCGAATTATCCGCGAAATTTATAAATGATAAATATCTGCCGGATAAAGCGATTGATGTCCTCGATGAAACAGGGGCCCATGTGTCACTCTACTCCCCTGATAAAAAATTTATCACAAATCTCGACATAGAGAAAACAGTCGCGAAGATTGCACGTATCCCTATAAAAAGTGTGGCTGTTGCGGAAAAAGAAGGCTTGCGTGAACTGGAACAGAAATTAAATGAGGTGATTTTCAACCAGGAACAGGCAATCGGAATGCTCTCCAGGGCAATAAAAAGAAGCCGTGCCGGGTTAGGGCTGCCGGACCGTCCAATCGGGAGTTTTCTCTTTAGCGGACCAACCGGCGTGGGAAAAACGGAACTCTGCCGGATGATGGCGAAAATTCTCGGTCTTGAACTTATACGCTTTGATATGAGCGAATTCTCGGAAAAACATACGGTCTCCGGGCTTATCGGAGCACCCGCGGGATACATCGGCTTTGAGCAAGGCGGACTTCTCACCAACGCCATCAGACGGCACCCCAACAGTGTTTTGTTACTCGATGAAATCGAGAAAGCACATATTGATATCTACAATATTCTGCTGCAGATTATGGACCATGCAACCCTCACCGACAATACGGGGAGGAAGGCTGATTTCAGAAATGTTCTCCTTATTATGACATCAAATATAGGTTCCAGGGAGATGAGCACCGCGAGTATCGGTTTTGCGGAAGAAGACGATATCCACCGGGGAAGTCCCAAGAAAGCCATCGAACTCCGTTTTTCACCTGAATTCAGAAACAGATTGGATGATATCATTATCTTTGCACATCTTGATAAACCGACAATCATGAAAATCGTAGGGAAATTCATTAAAGAACTCCGGGATCAACTCGCTTCAAAAAAAATCACAATAAAACTGACAGAGAAAGCCGAAGAATATCTTGCAAAAGAGGGATACAATCCGGCATTCGGCGCGCGCCCCATGTCCCGGCTCATTCAGGACAAGATAAAAACACCCCTTGTAGACGAAATACTCTTCGGAAAACTGGAAAAAGGCGGCCATGTTATCATTGATTGTGTGGATGGTGAGCTGACCTTTGCAATAACCGCCCAGCCATGATGTAATTGATTGTGCGGATGAAGCACCGGCGATTACAATAACCGCCGGGCAATTATAACATTTTATGATTCATATTATCTTGGAATATTAAGATACCTTCTTTATAACAGATTTGTTGCGGATATTCCTTATAGTGATTTAAAGATTGTTTCCGGATTCTCTGAATATAGTCTTCCGTAGAATTCGATTGCATATCTATCTGTCATTCCGGCAATAAAATCACAAACAACCCTTTTTTTCTGATCATCATTATCTTTGAACAACAAATAAAGGTTTCTAAAATCTTCGGGTAACAGTTTATGTCCTTCTTTTTGATCATCGATTAAGGCTTCAAATATTTTTTGAATTATCTCATAACCACGATATTCTGCAACTTTAACCCTAGAAGAATTAATTAATAATAAAAAAGAAAGAGATTTTAAGACTTCCACTTCAATTTTTATATCATCATTTAAACCTATATTTGAAAGAGGAGGTCGTTCTTCGTTTGGAAAAAAATCTATACCACTTATAAATCGATCTATTAAAAATGATGTAAAATTACTTCTATCGAAACCGTCTTGAGCTAAAAACCTGGACGCAATATATCCTCTCGTTAAAGTCTCTATATAATGTGAAGTAATTGAATTAAAGCCAACTCCAAAACCCTTACTAAAACCGCCATCTGCCCTTTCGTCAATAGAGAAAATTCCACCGAAAATCTCGTATAGTTTATCTATAATTTCACTACCAGATAGATTTATGTTTTCCTTATTTATTCTTCTGACTAATTCATTTAATAACTCTTCATCTTGTTTTAAACTTAATAAATCGATTGGTGTTACAAATCCCGCTTTAAAGGCATCTTCAAGATCATAGGTCGCATATGCAATATCATCCGCGATATCCATAATACTACACTCAATCGTCCTGAATCCTTGATATTCCGCGTCTTCAATTACATATTTCTTAATAAGCTGTCTTTATATTTATAATTTAAATATTGAACGATTGATTTTCCTATCTGCGCAACTTCTAGGGAATGTGTAAGTCTATTGCGAAAAAAATCAGATTCACCGCAAGGAAATAACTGGGTTTTTCCCTGCAATCTCCTGAATGATGGTGAATGCAACAATCTCGCATAATCTCTTCTCCAAGGAGTACGATAATTTGGACATTTCTTTTCATTATTATCTATCTCAAAAAATCTTTTTCCATCATTTTCAGAATATAAATTCATTTCTCTCCTGGAAAGATTATTCTATTTTGATTTAGATACAAACGAGGTGGTTTTATTGCAGGAAGGTTCATTTTTTAATGATTCGGTCGGAATATATGCAAAATTCTTAGCTCTATCAACTACTTTTCTTATTACGCTATTTTTAATTAATTTTAGCTTCTTCATATTCACTCCCGTTATTTTTAATATAAAATAATTTTTACTTACTTTCAACTAATAATATTAAAGATTTTATTCAAAACCTATAAAATTCTCACTGAAAGACATTTTAATAGACATTAAATCATACTTTTAAAGAAAGTATATAATGAAAAAGCAAGGCTGTAAAGAATTGATGGAACAATAATTCATATCCAAAAAGTTGTAAAAGATAGTTTTCCATATATTATTAGAGACTTTATAGATGTATTTTTCCCCGGACAAATGCAGATAACTCCCTGTAAAAAATTATAAAGTAAATAGTCAATGCACTATTCCCGGAACACCGAAAGGAAAAAAACAGAATACTTAATGTATAATAAAATTATACATTAAGTATTCTTCCAGGTCATATATTATCAAACCCAAATTTTCTATTGATTTAACTTCTACAAAAGATCCATTCCAAATAATACGAATTCATGGGAGAACCCGGATTTTTTATAAAAATCCCGGGCTTTGATATTTTCCCTTTTTGTACCCACTTCCAGATCATCCATCCGGTTTTCTATTGATAGTTCCCTGGCTTTTTCTATCAATCCGGTCCCCACCCCTTTCCCCCGAAACCCGGATTTTACGATGAGTTCGTTTATCAGCACGATTCCGCCTTTGTGAAAAACCGTTTTATAAAAAATGAGCGACATAAATCCGATTATTTCATCCTCACATTCCGCGATATAATTTTTATACATCTCCGGATACGGATCCATCTCCCTGCAAATCTTTTGTACATTCTCACATGTCAGGAAATGCGTCGGGTCCGCGACCTCGCTTAATTCCTTTAATAGAAGAACGATAGATGGAATATCCTTTTCTACATATTTTCGGATGTTCATATGTATCATAACTTTTTTCCTCCGTGGTATTATACCTTGATTTTTATTTTTGGACAAACTCGCCATAAGAAATATCTCGGACAGCGTCCCTATGTGTTGTTTGTTTTACTTATATTTCCATTTCTATAAATTTGTGATTTAGCATGATTGAATCAATTTTTTTTTAAAAAAATTCATAAAAATGAAAGCAGGAGAATACTTTCTGTAGTTATTAATAGTGAGGATTACTCGTCTTTATAAATTGCAATTTTAATAGATAGTTTTGCATAAAAACAATATCAAGGAGAACAATATGTCACAATCGCAGGTTCATGATTTCCATTTAGTAGTAGACCGGGAGATGAAAAAAAAGCTTACAAGCCTGGATTTATTCAAGAAATCCAAAAGTTTATCCGGAATAATAGTCCGGATATTACAATTTTTAACTCCTGTGATAGGAAAGGAACATAAATGGGGCAAACAAAGATTTAGTAGGTACAGAGCTGTGTGTGATAATCCTGAAGTGATAAGGGAACATATACACATATATGTACCGGATGAACTGTATAGGGAGCTTAAGTTATTACATCAAGATCTTAATTTTTACAGTATTGCCCAATTGGTGCGTGTTTTGGTGAATTTTTTCTTAGGGTTGGTGGAAGTTTATAAAAATGAGGTTTTTCAAGTATTGGAAAAATTATTTACTCGCTGGAGATACGAGGATTCAGAGATACGGCTAACATCGCGTAAGTTTATGCGACAATTGTGGAAAATAATTCGCTTTTTACCAGGAAAAAACAGACTGGTAACCATATATAATGATGAATATACACCTTTTTGGATATTCCGGATATAAAAACACCCCCTTTTCTCCCACCACATCCCTTCAGTAAAACATAAAATATTCTCCATGAGCTCTAACATCACTTCCTGTCTTTAAGCTGTGAGAGGCCTCATTTCCCCTCATAAAGTTAATACCTGAAAAGCCGTGTGCAAGCCCTATTTTGTGTTCACAAATTATTTCATGGGACTTTACTCACGCTGCTTTTTTCGCGTAAAGCAGCTTCTGGAAGGCGATAAATGTCCGCCGGATAATATCCACACCCCCGAGTATTTCCGCGGCATCACTTAAGGTATGGTATTGTAATTCCAGCAGCTTCGGTAATTTTTCCTGCGAAAGTTCTCCGACCCCGGATTCTATGTATTTTGAGAGCACAAACTCGATAAACTCCTGCTGCTGCGGAGTCAATCCCGAAAGAATTTCGGCCTTTGAAACTGCTA
>JAFGRV010000531.1 GCA_016934975.1 Spirochaetales bacterium
AAAATTTTCCGCTGTAGTAAAATCACGGAATTGCCCCGCGATGGCAGCTCTTGTTGTATAAAGATGCATTAATGCATCATCATCTCCATTACTTGATGGAATCGGATTATTTTTTAAGAAAGACCATGCTGCGATCGGCCCATAATCGGTGTATATTTCATTTAAATAAAAAATATAAGCTAAAAGAGAATGAGGATATTGCCGGAACCCCCGGCGTATACAAAAACGGGAAAAACGGGGGGCACCAAGATTGTATACAAGTTGTCCCAGGAATATAAGCTCATCGCAACCTGTCCAGTTTTTTAACGGACCACATTGAATTGCTTTATAATATGCCTGGAGGAAAAGCCCTTTATCATAATGATCCTTGAGTTCATACAATTGTTCACTACTGATTTCAACCTTATTCACTACAAATCATTCTAATCAAAAAACCTGAAAAAATATAAATTTTTATCAACTCAAAGGTATGATAAAAGCGCCTGCTCAAGTAGCAATACATACGGGGCTATTCGTGGATGAATAAATCCTCAGGGATAACCGGCCTGATGAAAAATCTCAATTATATCCTGTTTTTCTTCATATGCTGCCATCTCCATGGCTGTTTTACCTTCTTTATTTTTAATGTACACATTCGCACCTGCCTTTAAAAGGAGGGTTACAATTTCCTTATCATTATTATCAACTGCTATCATTAAAGGTGTATTTCCTTCCCTGTTTTTAAAATTCTGCCAGGCATGAAGATCAAGGAGTGTCCGGACCATATTGATGCTTCCCATATCCACTGCTTTGAACAGGGGGGTTTCATCAAAACTGTCTTTTGTATTAATGTTCGCGCCTTTTTTAATAAGTGCGTTTAAACCATCAACATCATAATCCTCTACCACATTATACAACAGGGGGGTCCAGCCTTTGTAAATAATCCCGCGGACGCCATACATGAAAACATCCGAAACAGGAGACGGTACAAAAACGACAAGGAGAATGAATAGATTCAAGAGAGGCAGATAGAGAAAACGGTTTTTAGGTCTTCCTTTTCTCATACACCTTTTATTTATAAAATATCCCGGAATGAATAAAAGAAAGGCGCTGAAAAGATAGACGATGACAATACAGGAGATCACGGGAAATTCATCAAGCACATAATAATATCCTTCATTCCTGGCAGTCACTTCTACTGTTCTGCGGTATTCGGTAACCATGTTTCCGTAATCATCCTTTTTCTCGTATGGACGGGTAACAGGTTTTGCCGTGATATACGTAAAGCCGACAGGACAGAGGGCTTTTGTAAAAAGTTTTGTTCCGTCCTGGAGACCGGCCATAATAAAAATCGCAGTGAGGATTGCGCCAAAAAGGAGAACGCCGAAACCCCGTGCAATCTTTTTAACCACACTCTTTTTATCATCTGCGGCAAACAAATCCCCGTGGATAAAAAAAGCAAGAATACACGGGATAGAGACAGCCGGAATAAAGAATAAGATTAAAATAATTGTTCTCATGATATCGGGAATAAAAATAGCCCCGAGAATAACCAGGATAACAACAACAGGGATTAAGGGAAGGAGAACTTTGGGATTAAATTTCTTTTTATTGTTTTCTTCCATATACTTAATAAGTATGAGGAAGTCATGGTGTTTTGTCAATGAAAATAATTATCCATGAGTTTTTTTGGGGTTGGGATTTCGAATTCCAGGGGTTGCTGCTATTTGGGCTTGTTAATCTGAATGATTATTTTAAGATAGGGGTGAAAATAGTAGTATTATCCGGGAAGTATGTTATGGGATGTTAACAAGAAAAATATCCGTATAGCCATGATTTATGCATCCTGCAATATCGGTTGAGTTCGAATAACCTGCAGCAATATAGGAATTGGTTGAAATTTCACAAATCGCCGCTGCTTCATCAGAATTGATTCCCCCGATCATGGTCTGCCAGATGCATTCTCCGGTTTCATCGATTTTTATAATATATACATCCGAATTCCCACGATTGATACATCCCTCAATATCGGTTGAAGAGGAAAAACCGGCTATAACATACTTCATATCTGATGTAGCTTGCAATTCATATACAAAATCACAACCATTTCCCCCGATCATTCCTTGTGATTCAATATTACCATTAATATCCAGTTTTATAATATGCAAATCATAATCTCCATGGTTGATACATCCTTTAATATCCGTCGAGTCGGAAATGCCTGCAATGATATAGCCATTTCCCTCGATTTCCCTGATTGAAGTGCTGCATTCCGACCTGGTCCCCCCGAACATTGTCTGCCATTCAATGGTTCCCTGTATATCGAGTTTTGCAATATAACAATCATAGTCTCCATTATTTATGCATCCTGGGATGTCTGTGGAATTAGATTCTCCGCACACAATATAGCCATTATCAGAGGTAATATCAATTGAAGAGATTCTATCCCCATTGCTGCCCCCGAACATCGTTTTCCATTCAATAATACCCTCTGCATCAAGTTTTACTAAAAAACAATCAATCGAGCCATTATTGATGCAACCTTCTATGTCAGTTGAACCGGAATACCCTGCAAGTATATAACCATTATCCGGGGTAAGATGAATTTCATTTATACTCTCTTCATTGGTTCCCCCAATCATACTATTCCATTCAAAATTCCCTTGTGCATCGAGCTTTACAATATATGCATCACTCTCACCCCCGTTATATAAACACCCTTCAATGTCTGTTGATTCACAATAGCCGGCAATAATACATCCGTCATCCGGAGTGATCTGCATGGTGGTGGGATTATCAACATAATTTCCCCCGATCATTTTCTGCCATTCAATATTTTCATTCGCATCGAGTTTCACAATATAATAATCCCCGTATCCATGATGTCTACATCCTTCAAGATCGCCGGAAGAAGAAGAACCGGCGATAATATATCCGTTATCCGAGGTTGTACCGATTGATCGTGCAGCATCCCATCCGCTGCCCCCAATCATTTTCATCTGCCATTCATCACTTTCTTTAACATCAAGGTTTACAATATATATTTCCGTCGTACCATTATTAGGACATCCCGAAATATCCGTTGAATTGGAATAACCGGCAATGAGGCAGCTCTTATTGGAAATTGTCTGGATTCCACCTGGTTCATCCCAGCCATTTCCCCCGATCATTTCATCCCATACGATATTTCCAGCCATATCCAGTTTTGCAGTATAGAAATCCGCTTTGCCATGATTGACACAATCTCTAATGTCAGTCGAAAGAGAATAACCGGTAATAACACACCCGTTATCCTGTGTTACATCAAGTGCTGTCAAATAATCGTCAGCACTTCCTCCGAGCATTCTCTGCCATTCAACAGTTCCTTCCGAATCGCTCTTTACAATATAATAATCGTTTTCCCCATGATTAAGACATCCCCCGGTATCCGTTGAAACAGAATAACCTCCAATAATAAACCCGTTATCTGTTGTGATTGCCAGGGAAGCCGCAATATCTAAGTCGTGTCCCCCGATCATAGTCTGCCATTCAATAATTCCTTCTTCATTAATTTTAATTAAGTGGTAATCATAGGAACCATGATTAGTACATCCCTCTATATTGGTTGAACTGGAATACCCGCATATAATATAACCATTACCGGGGGTTTTTCGTATTGAAGTACTCGTATCACCATAGTTCCCCCCGTACATTTTCTCCCATTCAATATTTCCATTCGCATCCAATTTTATAATATAGGAATCCATATTCCCGTGATTTATACAGCCCTCAATATCAACTGACTGGGAATATCCGGTAAAGATAAAACCATTATCCGGGGTTATCTCGACCGCCTCAAGCCGTTCATAACTGCTTCCCCCAATCATTTTTTGCCATTCGATTAATCCCTGTTCGTTGAGTTTTACGATATAGCCATCTTCTTTACCATGATTTAAACATCCTTCGATATCGGTCGAAGACGAAGAACCAACAACAATATAGCCATTGTTCGGTATTACCCGGATGGCAAAAGCACAATCCGTATCATTTCCCCCAAACATAACCTGCCACTGAATAATTCCTTCCGGATCAAGTTTTACTACATAGCAATCACTCCCTTCTCCCCGAAAAATACATCCATCAAGATCAGTAGAATTAGAATACCCGGCGATAATATACCCATTATCTGACGTTCTTTGGACCGAGGTGGCAATCTCCCCTTTATTTCCCCCGGACATTGTCTGCCATTCAATATTTTCATTAATATCCTGTGTTGGGATAGGTGTTGGTATTGGCGTTAATACAGGAGGATATGGGGTAACTGTCGGAGTATATTCGGTCGTTGCAGTAGGATGTAGAGTGATTTCCGGCATGGATGTCGCACCTGCCAAAGTGGGCGGGGGAGAAGGGATTTCTGTAAAGGTGGCAGTAGTTACCGGGGTCGTTATTTGAGTTGGTGCTACTGTAGGAATATTGGTGGGAGGTGGTGTCGGGGACGGGGTCTCGCTGCATCCGGGGAAATCAGGAATAAGGCCGACATAATACTGTGCAATAAGAAGGGCATCAACCATAGTAATTGTCCCATTACAATCCACATCTGCTGCATCCTGATTAAAGTTGTACGGGTTCAGACCAACGTAATACCGAGATACAAGAAGAGCATCAATAATATCGATATATAAGTCATTATTAACATCACCTTTTTCCTGTGAAAAAAGAGGCAGAGCAAACAAGAATAGACATAAGATCATGGTCATTAAAGAAATAATTATTTTTTTCATTTTACTTCTCCTTATTAAATATATTTGGTAAAAGTATATACAATATAAGGATATAGTCGTCCTATCGGGTAGAAAAGGACGTTTTTTTGAATTATATTAGGAAAATTTTGGCCGCAGAGTGTTTATTCTATCATATTTTTTATTATTCCCAAAGTAAATAAAATATTTTCTCCCCGGCAAAAATACACAAAGAGGGGAACGTAATACTTTCTTTTCTGTTTTAATGCGGAATATTTCCAATATATTATTAATATAATCCTGATTCAGGAATATTGTTTTTTTTACATAGTTTTGTGACATAAAACTACCTCCAAGCCATACATATACTTATTATGCATATAAAATTGTAAAAACTCAATCTAAATAAACAACAAATTAATTTGACTCCCCCCATACAATTGTATTACTCTATGAATGAACGTTCATTCAGTCATTTAATAGAAGGAATATAAACCATGAAAACGACCAGGGATATGCGCGAAGAGATACTGAACGCGGCATTTAAAGTCTTTGGAAACAATGGTTTCGGGAGCACCACCATTAAAGATATTGCCCTGGAAGCAGGTATCGCCCCGGGATCGATTTATAACCATTTCTCCGACAAAGAAGATCTTTTCCGGTCTACGGTACAGCAAGGATGGGACAAGTTCCTTGATAAATTACAAAGCACCTTTGCGTCCTCCATGACAATGAAAGAGAAATATAGAAATTTTATTGATCTGGCATTTGATCTCTTAAAAAAAAGCCAGCCCCTTTTAAAAGGGATGTTTTTTGCCGCGAATCAACGTGAACTGGTCCGGGATAAAATTCAAAAAATCGTCGATTATCTTATGGAATTCTTTAAAGAGGGAAAGATATACCTCCTCATAAAAACATTTATCGATGAAAAGCAGCGCAGATTTTATCTCGAACTGACAATCATGGGGATCCTTTTAAAAATATCCCTTTGTTCTCCCCTCACCGTGGATGAAGAACTGGGAAAAATGAAATCGGAAATCTACAGACTGATTGAAAAACAGACATAGGCAAGGATGATATGAAGAAAGCCAGAGGAATCAGAAAGAAAGTAATTACAGGATTGATAGGAGTGATCTGCGGAGGACTCATTCTGTTTACTGTTGTCAGCCGTTTGACACAACCGGAAAAACAAAAAGAAGAAATCCTCACTCCCGTTGTGGTCTCCGGAGCGATAAAAGGATCCATCAGCAGGAAGCTCTATTATTCCGGAACCCTCATTCCTCAGAATACGGTGATAATTATTTCCAAGGTCGCGGGAAAAATCGAAAAGATCTTTGTAAAAAAAGGGGACCTTGTCACAAAGGACCAAACCCTCGTAAAAATAGAAGACAATACGGTAAACCTCCAGAAGCAGCAGGCCTATTCCTATCTGAAAATCGCGGAAGCACAGTATCAGAAGGCCCAAAAAGGACTCCGGGAAGAAGAGAAAGAAAATGCCCGGGCCCTTGTAAAACAGGCGGAGGAGGATCTTCTCCTGGCAGAGGAAAATTTTGAAAGGATGTCGAATCTTTACGAGAGCGGGGCTATCTCCAAATCGGAGTATGATGATGCTGAAAATATGCTCAGGTCCGCACGGACAAGTGTGGAAAACGCGAAACGAACCCTTAAGCTGATGGAGCAGGGGGCGAGTGATGAGGAAATCGAGATTGCGAGGGCAAATGCGGCGGCGGCACGGGCACAGTTCGACCTTGCAAAACTACAGGTTGATTTTACCAAACTTGAGACCCCGGTATTCGGTATTGTCGCGGACATCATGGCTGATGAAGGAAACCTCGTGGGAACATCAACCCCGATCCTCGCGATTGTGCAGATAAATCCGATCCGGGCAAAGATCCCGATCCCGGAACAATATTACGGGGAGTTCATAAATAACGGGGATGCCATGAGCATAATAATTTTTCCCAATGCCTATCCCGGTTCCGGTGGATTTAAGGCTGATATTGCATCCATCGGACCAACCATCGATCCTCTGTCCCGAACCTTTGCGCTGGATATCGAAATTTTAAACCCCGTAAGAAAACTGAGACCGGGAATGTATGTGAATGTGGAAATTACCCTGGAAGTCCATGACAACACCCTGTTACTTCCGGTTTCTTCCATAGTAATGCGCGATGGGAAAAAAGTGATCTTTACCGTAGAACATAACAGCCCGGGTTCGGTTGTGCAACATGAAATTAAAACAGGTATTGTTAATGAAGAATTTGCAGAAGTGGTTGATGGAATTCCCGAACAGGCCCGGATTATAACAGAAGGGAACCTTTTTCTGGAAGACGGCCAAAGAGTAAAGGTGATTGAGGAACGATGAAGATAACGGAAACAGCAGTAAAACACCCGGTCACCACATTTATGGTTTTTCTCGGATTAAGCCTTATCGGCATAGTCAGCCTGATGGGATTGCAGCTTGATTTATTTCCCGATATCACCTACCCCACGGCAGCAGTCTTTACCGTTTATCCCGGAGTCGGTCCCCTGGAAGTCGAGTCCGGGGTCTCTAAACAAATTGAGGATGCCATCTCCACCCTCAACGGGGTAAAACAGATTTCCTCAAGCTCCAACGAAGGGCTCTCCACGGTTATTATCAATTTTAACTGGGGAACAAATATGGATACTATTGTTTCGGAAATCCGGGAAAAATTGACTGCCGTGGAAGATTCACTCCCCGAAGGTGCCGAACGCCCTTTAATTTTCCGTTTTAATCCTGAACAGATCCCGTCCCTTGTTTTTACCTATTCCACTCCAATACAAGGGATTGATATCCGGAAATTAGTAGAGAAGATAGTTCTTCCTGAACTGGAAAAAATTGAGGGGGTGGCAACTGCCGATCTTTACGGCGGACAAATCGGGGCAGTGACCTGTAAATTACACCTCGATGCCATCGCGAAAATGGAAATCCCCATTATTCAAATACTCCGGATTTTTCAAGGCGAAAACATCAACCTCCCCGGGGGGATGATGAATCTTGAGAACAAACAGCTGGTGCTGCGGACCATCGGCGAATTCAAAACCATCGAGGATATCGGAAATGTCCTGGTGGGATATCGTGATACGGTACCGATTTTTTTAAAAGATGTGGCGGAGATTGAATTGGGGTTCCTCCCCCGGGAACAGTATGTCCGGACATCAGAAGGCAGAGGGGTCCAGGTACGAATCAGAAAGCAATCGGGACATAACACGGTAAAACTGAACAAACAGATCCTCGCGAAACTTGATGAATTAAAAGACAAACTCCCTCCCTCACTTACCCTGGATATCGTTTCCGATCAATCCGTATCTATTCTCGATTCCATCGGAGGTGTGTCGGACGCTGCGACCCAGGGGGGATTTCTGGCAATATTCATTCTGCTGCTTTTTTTGAGAAACTTTCGTTCAACTCTCATCGTCTCTGTCGCCATCCCGGTTTCCATTGTCGCCACCTTTACATTAATGAATTTCGCACACATAACAATGAACATGCTTTCGCTTATGGGGATCACTCTCGGGGTAGGTATGTTTGTTGATAACGCGATAGTTGTTCTTGAATCAATATACAGGAAACGTCTTTCCGGATTTTCCGCCTATGACGCGGCAGTACTGGGAACGGAAGAAGTCTCCAAAGCGATTACCGCTTCTACACTGACGACCCTTGTGGTTTTTATCCCGGTTATCTTCGTACAGGGAATTGCCGGAATTATGTTCCGGGATCTATCGTATACCATCTCTTTCGCCCTCGCCATTTCACTTGGCATGGCACTCACTCTTATTCCGGTATTATGCAGTAAATTTTTAACTAACACTAAAAACAATTCCCATGGAAACAGTAAAACGTTATCAATTGATAAAACGTTATCAATAGATAACGCGTTATCGGTAGATAAAACGTTATCTGTCGATAACGCGTTATCGCAAAATAGCTTATTATTTAAAAACAACATTGATGAATTAAGCCTTGCGGATGTGGAAGTAAAAACAGGGAACAAAGTGATTGATGCGGCGGGACACATCATTCAGAATCTCTTAAGAAAACTGGATAATACCTATGAAAAAGCGATTTCCCTGGCACTGAAACATAGTGTCATCATAATCACCTCGGCGGTAATACTTCTTATCGTGAGTATCGGATCTGTCGTACTCATGGGCATGGAATTTTTACCTGAAGCAGATGAAGGGCTCTTTAACATCGACCTGGAGACCAGGATCGGAATGCCTTATGAAAAAACGGAAGAGAAAATAATTCAGATGGAAAATTTACTGAAACAAGTTCTGGGTAAAGACCTTGATTCCCTTTCTTCCTCCATCGGGTATGCCGGATCATCGGTGGGATTGGGAAAAAACGGGAGCCACCTTGGGAGTATCCGGGTTTTGCTCACTGATAAAGATAAACGCAAACGTGATGTCTGGGAAATTATTGATGTCGTCTCCAGGGAGATGAGAAGTAAAATTACGGATGCAAACCTCACATTTACCATCCTGGGAACATCGTCTATTGTTGCCACGGCAACAGGGGGAACAGATGCCCTGGTAGTGGAAGTGACCGGGAACGATCTTGATACCATGTACGGGTATTCGGAAAAGATCGCGGAAGTAATGAAGAATGTTGATGGTACCAGGGATGTGAAAATATCACATACGACAGGAAAACCGGAATTACAGTTCCGTATAAAACGCAAAGAGGCGGTGAGTCTCGGAATCAGCCCCCTGGAGATAGCTGTCACCATACGGACTGCTTACAAAGGATCTGTCGTTTCCAGGTTCACCAGGGAAGGCGATGATTATGATGTCATTCTCCTTTTGGACGACAAGGACAGAAACGACATAAACAGAATCTCCAATCTCTTTTTAAAAAACAAAGGGGACATAAAAATACCCATCGAAAATGTTGTGGAGATTACGGAAGGAACCGGCCCCCTCTCCATCTCCAGAACAAGAAGAACCAGGCAGATGAATGTCCTCGGTTCGTTGACGGGAGAACGTCCGTTAAACAGAGTCATGGATGATATCCGCAGGGGCATAAAAGAGCTCGGCCCGCCGGGGACAGGGATCGAGATAAATTATTCGGGGGCAGCGGATCAGATGAGCGCTTCTTTCCGGGATCTGTTATATGCCCTCCTTGTCGCGGCAGCCCTGGTGTATATGGTCATGGCTTCACAATTCGAATCTCTTCTCCATCCTTTCATCGTTATGTTTTCCGTACCCTTTGCCGTCGTGGGACTAGTTACCGCCTTGCTTCTCACCAATACCGTATTCAGTATCGTCTCCTTTATCGGCGGAATATTGCTTGTGGGAATAGTCGTTAATAATGCCATTGTACTTATCGACTATATAAATTTACTCCGGAAAAAAGGTGTGGCTCTAAAAGACGCGATTATACGAGGCGGGAAAACCAGACTTAAACCCATACTCATGACCACCTTCACCACCGTATTCGGACTTCTCCCCATGTCTCTGGGATTCGGTGCAGGTGCGGAACTCAGGTATCCCATCGGACGGGCGGTTGTCGGGGGGCTTCTTACATCAACCCTGGTAACCCTTATTTTAATACCAACCATCTATTGGTTAGTGGAATCCAAATTAAAGAGATCGACATGAATATCCGACTGCCATTTTTTATAATAATTATTACTTTTTACACACCGGTTTACCTTGAATCCCTGGATCTCTCACTGGAGAATGCGAAGGAATATACCCGGAATAACTCCGAATCAATCCGCCTTAAGCTCCTTGAAATCAACGAAAAAAAATATGCCCTTAAAGTTGCAGAAGCGAGAAGGCTTCCCGAGTTAAAAATGCAGGCGTCTGCATCCTATCTGACGGATCCCCCGGAAGGAATCACCATCCCCAGGGGGGCTTTCGGCTCTCTCCCCGACCCTTCCTCGGGATTTCTTATCCCCCTCCCCATGAACGATCTCATTATTATCGATGACCCGGAAAACACCTACTTTAAGCTCACCACCACCCTCACACAACCGGTCTTTACCTGGAATAAAATAAACAATGCAATAAAAATAGCCAGGACTGATGTCGATGTTTCCGAACTCACCTATGAAAACATCATTTCC
>JAFGRV010000532.1 GCA_016934975.1 Spirochaetales bacterium
GATTGTTCCGTTCCCGTCAACATCTGCCGCATCGGAAATAAATACGGAAGTTTCCAACCCAACGTACTTCTGTGAAACCAGGAGGGCATCAACAATATCGATGAGGCCGTCGTCATTGACATCACCAAGAGTTTGTGTATTGGGGACAGTAAAAGAAAGCCGGTTACTTTCCGCTAAATCCGGAGTAATAACATAGACATCAAAGACCCCGGCAGAAACCTGCACATAAGGCGCGGCACAGGGGGGATCGTCAAAGGAACACGCAAGTCTTAAATATGTTGGAATCGTAAATGAAATGGTACTGCCATCCGGCGAATCAACATCTTCTACATTAAATAAACTGGTAGTCTCCGTTGATCGAAAATAGACGGTGTTGCCGGTGGAAGAAAAACCATCCCCGGTTATGGTGATGACACTCCCGGGAGATCCCGTATCAGGGTTCAGAGCGGAAATAGAAGCACTGAAAACAGAGGGAATAATGAACAGACTTAAAAAAAATAAAAACAATAAACTTAAAAATCCTGATGATAACTTTTTACGTAACATTTTTTTCTCCTTATTTAATGAATCTTATCTGATAGTAACGTATTCTTAAAAGAATGTCGTCCATATGGGTAGATATGGACTCTTTTTTTTATGGAGAGTTATTTGGAGAACCTTACACATATGATTTTTTCTTAATTCTCCTGTTTAGCTGTAGAAAATGCTTACAAGAAATGAAAAGCTTGGTAATTATTACAATTCGATTAAGGAAAATGCAGGGAATATGTGGACTTTAATGTCATTCTTATAATTGATTTTATTATAAAATAAAGATATAATAAATTAAGGTGTTTGTAAATGAGTCAAATTATAGAAGCAATTTATGAAAATGGAATAATAAGGCCGATCTCCCCCATTAAAGGTATTGAAAATAATCATAAGTTAAAAATAACGATACTTGAGGATGAGGGATTATTTGCTCACCGCTTAGGTGACTGTATTGGTATTTTACCTGATGAAGATGCACGCGAAATGATTAATATAATTGAAGATGAATTTGAAAAAGTTGATTTAGATGAGTGGAAATAAAATTATACTGGATACAAATCAAATCATTTTTATATTAAACAATTCAGGAGATATCTCCTGGCTAAAAAAATATGATATTGTCTATCTACCGGTAATAGTTATAGGAGAATTATTATTTGGGGCATTAAATTCAAAAAACAAGGATAAAAATCTTGAGAAGTTAGATAAAATTATTCAAAAGTGTACAATTCTTAATGTAACACATTTAACCTCCCAAATCTATGCTAAAATTAGACTTTCCTTAAAGAAAAAAGGGAAACCCATCCCGGAAAATGATTTATGGATTGCTGCAATTTGTATTGAACATAACCTCCCATTACTTACAGCAGATAATCATTTTAGAGAAATCGAAGAACTTAAAATGGTAACTGTTTAGTAATTTTATTTCCTTTACTATTTATTATATCCATTCTGAGTTATTTGCTTTGGACAAACAACACTCATTTGTATAATATTATAATAGATGAATATCGGACTCCCTACCCCACCCGTTTGCGGAACCGCAAAATACTAAAACTCAAGATGACCGCACCCTGGATAAACAAAATCAGTGCTTCCGGCCATAGCACCGAAAGCCCCACCCCTTTTAAGAAAAGCCCCCGGATAATGACATAGTAATACCGCAGGGGAAAGATCAGGGTAAGATACTGGATGATTTTCGGCATGTTTTCTATGGGAAAGACAAAACCGGAAAGAATAATAAATGGCATGATGACGAAGAAAATCGTGGTCATCATGGCCTGCTGCTGGGTCTGGGATACAGTGGAAATAAAGAGTCCGAGCCCGAGGGTGGACATCAGGAAGATTCCCGTTAAAAAGAGCAACAGGAATAGATTTCCCTTTACCACAATACCGAAAAAAAACGAGGCCGCGAAAATGACAAGGAGCACATCGATAAACCCGATAATAATAAAGGGAAGGAGTTTCCCGAGAATGAGTTCCGGGGGTTTTATGGGGGTGACAATAAGCTGCTCAAGGGTCCCGATTTCTTTTTCCCGGACAATGGCGAGGGAAGTCAGGAGCATAGTCATAACGAGGAGAAGCATCCCAAGGATACCGGGCACCATGAACCGCCTGCTCTGCAATTCGGGATTAAACCAGACCCGCATCTCCGGTATAATCCGGAACGTAGTATCTGCGCCATTGGTAAGGCGCTGCATCCGCCGGACAGCTATATTCTGAGAAAACCGCCCGATGATGAGCACGGCATAATTCATCCCCACAGTCGCCGAATTGGTCTCCGAACCGTCGACAATAAGGCTTAAGTTGCTTTTTCCCCCGGAAAGAATCTTCTTCTCGAATCCCCGGGGAATAGTCAATGCAATACTCGCCTTCCCCGAATCGATCAGGCGTTCCAGGCTGATAAAATTATCAACATAATAGTCTGTCCGGAAATAGCCTGATACCACGAGTTCCGTTATCAATTCCCGGCTTTGGGGTGTTTTGTCCTGATCATAGACGGCAAGAGGAACATTTTTCACATCAAGGTTTGCAGCATACCCGAGGATAAGAAGCTGCATAATCGGTGAAATAAAAATAATCATGAGCATTCGTCTGTCCCTGCGTATCTGACTGAACTCTTTTTTTACAAGATAGGGTATGGCACTCATTTAAACGACTCCTTTTCTTAAACGTCCGATACTCACTAAAATCGTACATCCCGCGAAAACGCACAGAAAGATGACATCCGGGTAGATGACCTCAATCCCGACACCTTTGACCATAATATTTCGTAATGCCGAGAGAAAATACCTGGCTGGAATAATACTGGTGATCCACTGGATAATCACCGGCATGTTACGGATGGGAAAGACGAACCCCGAGAGGATATAGGTGGGAAGCACAGTGATAAGAGTGGAGACAAAAAAGGCCGTTTGCTGGGTATCTGTCATGGTGGAAAAAAGGGTTCCAAGCCCTAAGTTCCCGATAAGAAAAATGATAATGACCATGGAAAGCAGAAGAAGACTCCCCCGCACGGTAACCTCAAAAAGAAAATAGCTCAAAACAAGCACCCCGGCAGTGATGACAATGGAAAGAAGAAAATAGGGGATTATTTTCCCGATGACAAGTTCGGTGGGGTGTACCGGTGAAATGGCGATTTGCTGCATCGTCCCCTGCTCTTTTTCCCGTACAATCGACAAAGAGGTTGATATTACCGAGGTGACCACGAGGATAAGGACGATAAGACCGGGGATAAGAAAACGGGCGCTTAAAAGTTCCGGGTTATACCAGATACGCTGACGCACATCAATGGGAAGAAGAATATCCTGCAACATTTCAGAGGCCTGGAGATCAATCTTTTCCGAATAGTCCCGGATGATCATTTCCATATAACCGACAATTGTACTCGCGATCGTTGAGTTTGAACCGTCGATAAGAACCTGCACTTTGGTTTTTTCACCCGAAAGCAAGGTGTCTGAAAAATCAGGGGGGATAACAAGAACCGCCTTGATTTCCTCTCCCAAAATCAGGTTATCGATTTCTTTATAGTTTACGACATATGTCTTGAAATCAAAATGCTCGGAATGAAAAAAAGTCCCGGCAAAATCAAGACTCTTCGCAGTTCTATCCTCATCATAAATACCAAGAGGAATATGTTTTACATCAAGACTGATGGCATACCCGAACATTACCATTAAAAAGACCGGGAGAAAAATGAGAACCCCCAAGGTCCTCTTATCCCGGAGCATATGCCTGAACTCTTTTTTTATAATGGGTTTCAGCCGCCCGATCATATCTACTCCTTTTTAGATTTTTCTTCGATTAACCGTATAAATACATCTTCCAGAGACGGATTTGTTTTCTCCACACTCGTAAGGTCGATCCCTGCCTCAGGGAGAATTTTTTTAATGTTGATGATTGCATCGGTTTCATCACGGACAAGGACATGAATTCTTGTCCCAAAAAGTGAAGAATCAAGGACCCAGTCCCGGTTTATAAGAATTTCCGAAGCCCGGCTGCAATCGGAACAGGTGATTTCCAGGAGTGTCTCTTTTATATGTTCGCTTTTAAGTTCCCCGGGACTTCCGATGGCGATTTTCTGCCCCCCATGCATGAGCATAATGCGGTTACAATATTCCGCTTCATCAAGGTAATGGGTGGTAACGAGAATTGTCGTACCCCCTGATGCGAGTTCGTTTATCAGGTCCCAGAACATTTTCCGTGATACCGGATCCACCCCACCAGTGGGTTCATCCAAAAAAAGGATCTGAGGATTATGGATAACCGCACATCCCAGGGCAAGACGCTGTTTCCATCCCCCGGACAAATTATGAGTCAGGTCCTCTTCCCTCCCCTCAAGCCCTGCCATTTTTACAACCCAGGCAGCACGCTCTTTTATATGGGCTTTTGTGAGACCATAAACTCCCCCGAAAAATTCGATATTTTCATGAACCGTGAGATCATTATAGAGAGAAAATTTCTGGGACATGTACCCGATTTTCCGTTTTATGGATTCCGGTTCCTTGTTAATATCAAACCCCGCCACTTTTCCCGTGCCGGAACTGGTAGAAAGAAGGCCGCAGAGCATCCGGATTAAGGTGGACTTACCCGCCCCATTTGCGCCGAGCAAACCGAAGATACTTCCCTGACCGACACGAAATGAGACATTATCCACAGCTTTAAAAGTTCCGAAGGATTTGGATAATTTATCAGTCTCAATGACAATTGAGTTCACTCTGTTTCTCCCGATGACTTTACTAGCGCACTCAAGGCAATTTCAGAATCGATGACTGCCCCGGTGTAGGATAACCGTGCCTGGAGAAGAGAGTTTTCCGCTTCCAGGACTTCCTGGTTTAAAACAACACCACTCTTAAATTTTTCTTTCACATCTTTATAGTTTTCCTCTGCCTGATCGATTATTTCCTGCTGGAGAGCTATATTTTTAAGAGATGTGGTGTAATCAATATAATTGCTTGTCAGCTCGAACATAATCGCATCTGCCGTTTGATCGAGTTCTTCCCTGGATTTTTGCACATCCGTTTCGGCCTGTTGAATTTTTTGAAATATCCGTGAATAATTCCCTAGATCCAGGGATGCGAATATACCGATATCCCATGTCCCTGTGAACTCATCTACAGCAGGAAATATTCTCTGGTTTGGCCGGGCATAGGTGTATTGTGCCTTTAAAAAGATTGATGGATAGAGACTCGAACGGGCGATTGCAAGAGCGGCATCTCCCGCTTTTATTTTATTCAGGAGGATTGCGTATTCCGGGCGGTGTGTAAAAACCGAATCCATGAGAGAATCGAGGCTTTTCAGTTCATACGTCCCTCCGGTGTCTGAAAAAGAAAAAGGAAAGCCGGTATCTTTGGGCAGCCCTAAGAGTATGCTCATACGAAGTTGTGCAAGTTTCAGCATATTCTCTGCATCCGATTTTTTTAGGCGGATCTCCGAAAGCCGCATCTTTACTTTTAAAAGGTCGTTTTTTGTCGCAAGACCATTGGATAATAAATTTTCCACATTTTTAAGATGTTCCAGGGAGAGATTGATACTTTCTTCAAGAACATTCAGAAATTCCCGGACCCTGACAATCGACCAGTAGGCAACTGTAATTGTATATTTTATTTCCCGCCGTGTTTTTTCGATGTTGTAACGGTTGATAGCTGCCAGGGAGTCTGCTTGTTTAATGCCCGAAGATATACGGAAACCGGTAAAAAGGGGCTGTTGAACCGCCACATTAATGAGGTAGCTGTCGGTGATAGACGGGGAGAGGGTCACGGTA
>JAFGRV010000533.1 GCA_016934975.1 Spirochaetales bacterium
AATACTGGACAGATAAAGGAGTCGTCGATTTAGAGCTATATTCGATTTTAAGAAGTGAATACGTTATACTGTAATGGTTTTTTATCTTTATATAATAAAATGTTAGGTGAAATTGCGCTACATTAGCAGGATTGGAGAAATAATGGAAGAAAGAATAGACTTTTTTGGAAAGTATTCAGAAAAGATGACAGAAATTCATGAACAATTATTCAATGATATCGCTTTTGATCCAAGTATAGATAAGGCAATAATAGAAAGAAGTCTTCTTCAATGCAATTATTCTGAATACATCGATTATCATCCGGAAGAGTCTGAATATTACTTTGATTTATACGATTTTAGATTTAGAACTCATACCGGACAAATAATGACTGCATTCAATCAATACTTTTTTAAATATAGGGAAGATTATTCCCGGATGATTGATTCTTTGAAACATTCTTGGATGTCAAATGCTGGTTGTTCAATTTCCTTTACAAGAAATTGTTTAAACATAGATGATTTGAATTTTGACACTTATGATATGATGCAAACAGCTCATTTTCTGTATCCAAAAAAGGAATTACTTAATAATAAAATCAATTATCAGCTTTTTAAAATAATATATCCATACAAAACACTTGAACCTCTTTTGAGAAGCTGGGATTAATATAATTGCAGCCAAAGTGACCGCGCAACTTCGCTTATTCTTGGCACGTTGTATACAATTCGCCCCTTGTTTTTTTATTCTTCCTGCTCTATCATTACTTACTTTAACTTGGGTGTATTTTGTCATTTCCATCGTCTTGTACATTGGAGTCATCATTTTTATTAAAAAAGAAGAAAAACAACCAAAAGAAACATTTGGTATTTTAGCTGTCGTTTCTTATATCGCTTCTGATATTATCTGCTCTTTTTCTTATCAAGGTTATATTTCTGCCGATCAGGCAATCAGCGAATTATCAGCGATTGGCGCTCCCACCGCAAGTCTTTGGAAAACCCTCACAATACTATTCAGTCCTCTTGTGATCGCATTCGGAACAGGTGTATTTATGATGTCAGGAAAAAAAATATCACTGAGAATAATGTGTAACCTCGAGGAATTTTTATTTATAGTTTATTTATAAATCTGTTTCAATCACTGCCAGTAGCTATATTGATCATAAAAACATGTATATCCCGGATACTATTCAGCTTTGATAAAAAGTTTAACCACATAGTACACTGGGCAGCAGCAGCCCCGATGACAGGAGACAGAGGGGAGGGTCTGTAATCGAGGAAAGCAGTGAGAAATAGGTAAAAGAAAGAGTTGACATCGCCACAGATTATTATTATACCCATAACAACGTCTGTTTATACAGATAAATAGTGAATGATGAATTTCGCGGGTTTTTGTGAATTCAGGATAATACAAAGTTACAGGCAGTTAGCGCCAAATCATTTATGATACATAAGAATCAGCCATTTATGGCTGATAGAGAGGTAAAACGAAATGAATATTTACAAAAAATTAAAAGATCTACTTGATAGTAATGAAACACTTGTTGTACCGGATGCCTATGACGGGATTTCTGCAAAGATCATTGAAAAAATCGGATTCAAAGCGGTCCAGTGTTCAGGATATAGCTTTTCTCTATCAAAAAAATATAGGAAAGAAAGCTTAATAACTATCGATGAAAATATAAAAACAACACAAACAATTGTTGATGCTGTAAATATTCCGGTCTTTGCAGATGCTGAAGATGGTTATGGAAGTGGTGAATTATTTCTAAATAATGTTCTGAAATTTGTAAGAACAGGTATTGCCGGTATAAATATTGAAGATCAAAACCTCTGGTCTCCTTTTACAAATGAATTATTATTACCGCTTTCGGAAAGTATTAATAGATTAGGTGCTTTAAGAAAAGAATTCCCTGAATTAATAATAAATGCACGTACAGATGCTCTGAGTGTGTCAAAAGATCGTCATGAGGGAATCAAAGAAGCTATTAAAAGAAGTAATGCATTTTATGAAACAGGAGCAAATCTTTGTTTTGTAACGGGTGTAAAAACAAAAGAAGAAATAAAAATCTTAAAAAAGGAGATTAGTGGTCCCATCAGTATTGCGGCCGGTTTGCCTTACAATATGAATAATTTTGATATTACTGATTGTATTGATTTAGGTATTGCACGTGTTAGTCTTCCTTCAATAATGATCTATGCTGCAATTAAATCTCAATATGATATTCTTAAAGAAATTAAGCAAACGGGTTCTTTTACGAAAATAAATGATACTCTCATTGATATGGATATCTTACAGTCATTATTGAAATAACAACTATAACAGTATTATTTATCCGGAAAAAGTCTGGCTCCTCGCAATCCATGGCTCACTACTTGGTGCCACTCCGGCCCCCTGATTTTGATGCGAGACTTATTTTCTTCGATTATCGAAAAAATAATTACAGGCTTTCTGAAATCTTTTCCAGATTTTATCCGAATCGGATGATGAAACAGGCCCTATTTCTTTCCATTCTCTCTGAAGTTCTTTAATTCTCTCTGCGCGATCTTCCCATTTGTCAGAATCATCAACAACCTTAAACCAGAAATTTTCCGATAATTTTTTTAATTGCCATTGTGCACGTTCTTCTTCCTGTTCTTTTGTAAGGGGAATACCTGAAATAATTTCCGCCTGAATACAGAGATCAAGTTTTTGTTCAAAATTATGTTCTTTTTCCTTTTTATTACCTTCCCGGTAGTCATTTAACCTGTCAAAAAAGGCATCACACGCAGTACGGAATCTCTGCCATAATGCCTGATCTTCCCCGCGTTCAGCCGGTCCGATTTCTTTCCATTTCTTTTGCAGCTCTTTAAATTTTTCAGTCGTATTTCGCCAATCGGATGAAGTACTCATTTCCTCTGCTTCTATACAAAGATTTTCTTTAAGAACTTTGTTGTGATCTTTGCTTGATTTTGCCGCTGCCTGTTGACCGGTTCTTTTCTCAAAATAAAGATCTATCGGTTTTCTGAAGCGTTTCCAAATAGTATCTTCCATATCCCGCGGGACAGGACCGATTTTTTTCCATTCTTCCTGGACATGGATAATCGTTCCGTAGTGTTCATTCTCCGGTATAGTGTGGAGGTTTTCAAGGATGACACAGAGCTCTTCCTTTTTTTTAAGGTTTTCCGGGCGTTGTTTCTCCAATTCATCAAAATGCATTTTCTGCGCCATAAAAAAGTAATCACATGCACCCCGGAATTTTTCCCAGAGTGATTTTTCTTTTTTCCAATGAACCGGTCCGATAGATGCCCATTCTTTTTGAATTTGCTTAATTTCGGAAGATGTCTCTTTCCATTTTGTCGAACTTTTCAATACCTCTACACGTTCACAGAGTTCTTTCTTTTTATCAAGATTTTCCTGCTGCAATACCTTGATTTCATTATAAAATTGTTTTCTTCGTTTAAAAAAATCTCTGCATGCGTTTTGAAATCGTTCCCAGAGAGCATCACTTTTATCTCTTGGAACCTGGCCGATTGCATCCCAGCCTTTTTGAATTTTTATCACAAAATTTGTTGATTCGTTCCAATCCTCGGGGACTGTAAGTGATTCGATTTCCAGACAAAGGGCTTCCTTAATTTTTAAGTTTTCCTCTTTTTTCTTTTCCTTATCTTTATAAAATTCAAGATTTCTATCGTAGATTTCTTTACAGAGTGTTCTATATTGTTTCCAGAGGTTATTTTTGTCATGTTCAGGTATTGGTCCGGTATTTTTCCATTCATTCCTTAATTCGGAAAATCGGTCAATAGTTCCTTGTGTGACAGGCTCTTTTAATAATTCATTAAGATGAGAACAGATTTCTTCTTTCTTTTTATAATTCGCCCAAAATGCCCAATCTTTCTGTTTAATAAAATTGTCACATGCTTTTGTATACCGGCTTAAGATATCATTATCATTTTCTATATCCGGAGGGCAATATTTGTCCCATTCTTTTTTTAATTCCTCAAAATCCTTGACAGCTTTTTCCAATAATTCCCCGGCGAGAACTTTTTCAATCTTATTAATAATTGATTCCAGTTTATCATATATAGGATTGAGGGATGGAACTTCTTGATCGTTTTTTATATTATCCTGATTATTCATATTAGCTAAAAACCTGAATAAACGTTGCGGTTATCGTGTAAACCGGCTGGAAATAAAACCAAATATAAACAAGGAAGGAAGCCCTATATAAGTCAGGAGAGGGCCTAAATTCAATCCCTGAAGGAGATGAAGCGAATAAATCTCCTTTACAAAAAATTGAAAAAGAATAATAAAGAACCAGAGAATACCAATAAGCGCCAGAATAAATGTTTTTCGTTGGGCGAGATTCCATATTCCGAAAATCAAAGAAACGATGCTTAAGATAAGATATACAATTCTCCACTCCATATATTATCCTTATTTACTATCAAAAGAAAGCCACCGACGTTCACGGAACGGACTTTTTAGGTGATCTTTTACTTTTTATTTACATTCCTTTGATGTAATACCAGGATTACTATGAAAGGTCAAGGTTTTTTTATGAGATTTTTTATAAAATAAATAGTATAATTACTTTAAATACGAGGTGAAATAATTGACCATAAGGATGATGAGAGTGTAAAGTACTCATATATAGATAATTGGTTATCAGGATCTAAAACAGATGCTAAAAATATGATAACTTTATTTTTATTTAGTAAGGTCAATGAAAAAATAATAGGTTTATATCATTAGTTCATGAGAAAACATTATATTATTGTCAGGAATAGGAAAGATGAATGAAATTTGGTAGTTTAGACCATTTCTATACAGGTGTAGCGATTCCGGTTTCTTCACTACGAAGTGACACAAGTTGCGGGTCCGGGGAATTTTCAGATTTAATCTTACTGGGTAAGTGGTGCAAGTCTGTCGGAATTGAGATTATACAAATACTCCCCATTAATGATACAGGACTGAATAATTCCCCATATAGCGCAATAAGCGCATTAGCACTCCATCCGATTTTTATCCGATTACAGGAATTACCTGAAGCAGCGGCTTTCCTTCCGGAAATCGACCAGTTCAGACAAACCTATGAAAATTCACCGAGATTATTATATTCGGAAGTGCTGGAAAGGAAACTTGATTTTCTTAAAAGAATTTTTAAAAAAAATAGTGAATCAATTAAAAATAGTGAAGAAGTAAATAAATGGATAGCAGAAAATCCCTGGATAAAGCCATATGCCGTATTTTTTCATTTTAAGAAAAAGTATAATTTTTATCACTGGAAATTCTGGCCGATTATGCAGCAGCCGACAGAATCCGATATAAAAACCGAATGGGAACGGAACCGGGACAACTCATATTTCTACGCCTGGATTCAATATCACCTGGAAAAACAACTCATAGAAGCCGCAAAAGCCCTGGAATCCATGGGCATAAATCTTAAAGGGGATATTCCCATCTTAATGAACGAAGATAGTGTCGATATCTGGATGTATAGAAAATATTTCAATCTTGGTCAAAGAGCAGGTGCTCCACCTGATATGTTCTCTTCTCTCGGACAAAATTGGGATTTTCCCGTTTTTAACTGGGAAACTTTACGCGAAGATGATTTCTGGTGGTGGCGGTTGCGGCTGAAACAGGCTCAAAAATTTTATCATGCATATAGGATTGATCATGTACTCGGTTTTTTCAGGATTTACACAATACCGACTATAGAAAATTCCGGGAAAATGGGATATTTTAATCCATCACATTTTATAACCAAAGAAGACTTGAATGCTGCCGGTTTCGATAAAGGAAGGATCAGGTGGATGAGTTATCCCCATATCCCGGGCGAAGAAGTCGATTTTTTGATTGATGATAAAAGCGAGTTTGTGAAAGAGACATATCTTCATCAGATAAATCACGAAAATCTCTATAACCTGCAATCCGAGTATGACAGCGAAAAAGTGATAGAGAGCCTCGATGAGGATCAGAAAATAAAATCATTATTATTAGGTTGGCATAGGAACAGAACTCTCCTTGAAATAGAACCGGGCATATATCACCACAGATGGGATTACGAAGAAACCCGTGCATTTAAATCCCTCAATTATACCGAGCAACAAAATCTTAAGATCCTCTTTAAGGAAATAGAAGAAAAATCGGAAAAGATTTGGGAAAAACAGGGAGATGAACTCCTCTCCATGATGAAAGATACAACCGACATGCTCATGTGCGCGGAAGATCTCGGTGTCGTTCCCAAATGTGTTCCGAAAGTACTCAAGAAACATCACATTCTCTCATTAAAAATACAACGATGGACAAAGGAATACGATAAACCGGGGCACCCATTTATATCAGTAAAAAAGTATCCCCTGCTTTCCGTATGCACCCCTTCTGTTCATGACACCAGCACCCTACGGGGATGGTGGGAAGCGGAACTCACGGAAGAAGAAAGACAACAATATTTCTCCGGATTATCTTTAAAAACAACATGTCCGGAAGACTATTCACTCCCCCTCGCCAAAGCGATTATAGAAAAAATTCTATCTTCACATTCTCTTTTTACTATTTTTCAACTCCAGGATTTTTTCTCTCTCTTAAGAGAGTTAAGAATATCAAATCCGACAGACGAACGGATAAATGTTCCGGGTACGGTATCAGATAAAAACTGGTCATACAGGATTCATACGACACTGGAATTTCTTATGAGTTTTGAAAAATTTAATGATTTACTCATGAAACTCATTATAAAAAGAAGAACGAAAACAGTACCTATGGAACATCTTTGATAAGAATTTAAATAAGCAAAGTACATATGCGATTTTGCAGTAAGGAAGTAGAGCATACATGAACAATACGATTATCTATAAAAATGACAGATCCATGCTTTTTATCATCTCACTGAAAAATGTTGAGAAAGATCCTCCCCGTTTTAAAAATATCCCTAAAATTACGATGGAATTCCATGTATCTAAAAAAGTAAGAGATAAGTACGATTTTGATGAAAATATTTTTGAAATAACCGGAAATGTCATCCTTGCGCGCTTTCATGAAGCACGAATGTTTGCCCATAAAATGAATCAAAAAAGAGACCTCATTAAACATCCGGAAACATCCGTGAGTACCGGTCAACTTAATGCAATGGGCCTTATAGATGAGATACTCCATTACGTTATTTTTCTCTATAGACAGGACGAAAACCCGACAGTAATGAATCAAGGGGTGAAATATATCGAAGAAAAAATAGGCCAAAAAAAGCTGGACAAGGCATTATATCAATTTGCACAGGAATTCCCCCCCCTGAAAGTATATAAGAAAGAAATTTCCCTTGATGACTATTTTACAGGGAAAACCGAAGGAGTGGAGAACCGTCAAATCATCCTGGAAGAAATGCTTATGCTGTGGATCGCCAATAAAAACAAGGCTTTTTTCCCGTATCTTGAGCTTTTTGACGATACCACCCTCAATCGGTCGACTGATTATTCTCATATCATCAACCATCTTCATGACTTTTTTGATAAACAAAAACCCTTCGGACCGGATAACCAGAACCTGATAGATATGCTCAGAAGCCCGGCAATTGCGGTTCCTCACTCCCTCCAGGGACAAATTGATTATATTATTGAAAGATGGGGATTTATGCTCGGCAAATTCCTCGTCCGTCTCCTCAGCAGTCTTGATCTTATCCGGGAAGAGGAAAAAATGCGGGGTTTCGGTTCGCCCCTCCTTATTCCGTATAATTATACCTACGAGAACGAATATGAGCGATTCAGCAAAGATAAAGAGTGGATGCCAAAACTCGTTCTTATCGCAAAACACACCCTGGTCTGGCTCGACCAGCTGTCAAACAAATATCAAAAACCCATCACCCGGCTCGACCAAATTCCGGATGAAGAACTTGATATCCTTTCTCATTGGGGATTTTCCGGACTCTGGCTTATCGGATTATGGGAACGAAGTTCAGCCTCCAGGCTTATAAAACATCATTGTGGAAATTCAAATGCCGTTGCTTCCGCTTATTCAGTCTACGATTATGTTGTGGCCGGCCAGCTTGGAGGGCATGAGGCCCTGGTAAACTTAAGAGACCGTTGCTGGAGAAGGGGTATCAGACTTGCCAGTGATATGGTTCCCAATCACACGGGAATATATTCAAAATGGGCGATAGAACACCCTGATTGGTTTATACAGACCAGCTATCCCCCGTTCCCGTCGTATTCCTTTACCGGTCATAATTATTCCGAAGACCAGCGGGTCGGGATCTTTATCGAAGACCATTATTACAACAGAACCGACGCCTCCGTGGTCTTTAAACGAATTGATTTTCATACCGGGGATACACGTTATATTTATCATGGTAATGATGGTACGCACATGCCCTGGAACGATACTGCTCAACTCAATTTTTTGAATCCTGAGGTCCGGGAAGCGGTAATCCGGACAATCATCCATGTTGCCCAGCTTTTTCCGATCATCAGGTTTGATGCAGCCATGACCCTTGCAAAAAAACATTACCAGCGTCTCTGGTTTCCGGTTCCCGGTTCCGGCGGAGACATTCCTTCCCGGGCAGAGTTTGGCATGACAGGCGAAGATTTTAATAATGCCTTTCCGAATGAGTTCTGGCGTGAAGTAGTGGACCGGGTCGCGAAAGAGGTTCCCGATACCCTTCTCCTGGCAGAAGCTTTCTGGCTCATGGAAGGATACTTTGTAAGAACCCTGGGTATGCATCGTGTATATAACAGCGCCTTCATGAATATGCTCAAAATGGAAGATAATCAGAAATACCGGCTCACTATAAAGAATACGATGGAATTTGATCCTGAAATTCTCAAGCGGTTTGTTAATTTCATGAATAATCCCGACGAAGATACTGCGGTGGCGCAATTCGGGAAAGATGACAAGTATTTCGGTGTCTGTATAATGATGGTGACGATGCCGGGTCTTCCGATGTTCGGACATGGTCAGGTTGAAGGATTTACTGAAAAATACGGAATGGAATACAGCAAAGCATACTGGAATGAATATCCGGATGATCACCTTGTAAAACGGCATGAACGGGAAATCTTCCCGCTCCTTAAAAAAAGGTATATTTTTGCCGATGTGAACAATTTTCACCTGTATGATTTTTATACCCCCGAAGGCTGGGTAAATGAAAATATCTTTGCATATTCAAACAGGCAGGGGCTTGAACGGGGACTCGTTATCTATAATAATAAATTTGAATCTGCAAAAGGATGGATCCGGATATCTGCCGCGTCCGCGGTAAAAACTCCGGAAGGGGGAAAATATCTGTCACAAAAAAACCTTGGAGAAGGTCTTGCTCTCCATAATGACGGAAATTTTTATTGTATTTTCAG
>JAFGRV010000534.1 GCA_016934975.1 Spirochaetales bacterium
CGGATAATTTCTCTTAATTTTTTTAATTCCGATTCATCACCCATCGTTCCCTCTTTAAAATATAAAGTATTAATTTTTTTAATGTGTTAATTATATAACATTTCACATTTTTTTTCATATGACTTTTTTACATTTACGATCAAAAGAAAGCCACTTCCTGTGGAAGGGGTCTTTTACTATTATATACATAAAGCAATAATATATAAAAGTACTATATTTGTCGAAATATGACAATATTTATCATAATAAGAATACCCGGGATTATTGAGTAATTTACCCTACAGAGTAAATTACTCTGGAACTAAATTCTTGACATAAAAAAGATAGAGTCTATAATAGTATTTTAATCCAGTCAGAGTATCTATTGATACTTTGATCCGCAGCCAGAGGTAAAAGAATGGAAGCCAGGTATTACCAGAAACAAGACGACCAAAAGATTAAGTGTTTGCTTTGTCCGAATAAGTGTCTTATTGCCCCGGGAAAAACAGGGGTGTGTGGTGTGCGGGAAAATGACAATGGGACCCTTGTTCTCCCTTTTTATGGCAGACTCTCCGCTCTTGCCTTAGATCCCATCGAAAAAAAACCCCTCTATCATTTTTATCCCGGGAGTACAATCCTTTCCGCGGGGTTCTGGGGATGCTCATTACGCTGTCCTTTTTGTCAGAATTATAATATAAGCCAGACAACAAATAAGAATAGTGACTATATCAGCCCTGAAAAACTGGTAAATCTTGCCGTAGAACGGCACTCCTTCGGTATCGCCTATACCTATTCGGAACCCCTCATCCATCTTGAATATCTTATTAAGACCGCTCAAATCGCAAAGAAACGCGGAATTAAAAATGTTCTCGTTTCAAATGGCTATATTAATCCGGATCCTGCTTCGGAATTCCTTGAGTATCTGGACGGGGCAAATATTGATCTTAAGTCCTTTAATCCTCACTTTTATAAAAAGGAACTGGGCGGCAACCTGGAGGATGTGAAAAAATTTCTTTCCCTGGCTGCCGGTAAAATCAGTCTGGAAGTGACTACCTTGGTGATCCCCACAAAAAATGACTCTGTGGAGGAAATAGAGGAGATCGCGGTTTTTCTCGCTTCCCTGAGTCCGGATATCCCCTACCATCTCTCATGCTATTATCCCACATATCAGTACACACTCCCCCGGACAACCGCCGGGTCGGTATCGGCATTAGCCGAACATGCGCGAAAATATCTTCATTACGTGTATCTTGGAAATGTGGGATTCAACGAGACAAATACATATTGTCCCTCCTGCAACAACCTTCTTATTCAACGGAGGGGATACGACATTTCGGTGCGTGGTATAAAGGATGGAAAATGTACGGCGTGTTCCGGTGAAATCCCGATCCCCGGGATTGATTCGTAATATTTCGTGTTTACAGATTATGCGTGGTTGATCTAAATGTATAACTAGGATATACTCAATTAATATATTCAACCGTTTTTTAGTTTGTTATCGTGCACCCACCCTTCATTCCCTACAGGAAAAGGCTGCGGCAGACTCACTATAATCGGGACACAAAGTAATCTATAGATTACTGTAATCAAGGTAAAAAAATGATAAAAAAGATTTTTCAGGATAAAACACACAACACGCTCATTCAATTTATCCGTTATGCGATCGCCGGGGGTGTGGCCTCGGTTTTCGATTATGGCTCCATGCTGCTTTTTACCGAGGTAATTCATGTTCATTACCTCATATCCAGCGGTATCGGGTTTTGTGCCGGACTTATCGTCAATTATATTTTATCGGTGTTCTGGGTTTTCCCTGTAAAAATGATGAAAAACAGAGTCCTTGAATTTATGGTATTCGGATTGATAGGGTTTATCGGGCTGGGTTTAGTCACATTATTTTTATGGTTTTTTACCGATTTAATCTCTATCGATTACCGGATCTCGAAATTTATTGCCATGGGACTCGTTCTGTTATGGAATTTTATCGCGAGAAAATACCTGCTTTTTCATACTCTTAAAAAAAAGAATAATTCTGATGAGAATAACACGGCTTTTAAGGAAGAACCGAAATAAAGCTGCTCTTTTTATCATCTTAAACAGCCTATGGTTATTTAAGAATATAGTCCTATATATTCCAGGCACCGACATCCGCGCCGACGGATTCACCGGATACGCCACCGGTTCCCGATCCGGTGGCGTGCTAAAACATAAGAAAGAAATAATCAAAATAAAAAGGGTGAATATCCGGTGACTGTCACCGTTTACTCACCCTTTATGTTTGCTTCATATAATCTGCTGTTAAAATTGAAATAACGGTTTATTTATTCCCTCGGAACCTGATTCCATTGTTCTTCCGTTCCCACTGAATAATGAAACTCCTGAGCACGGTATCGTAATTTGGTACAATCCGACTCTGTAATATAATTCATAATATTATCGGGAGCATTAAGGTCTCCGAAACCTCCGATACTATGAAGTAATTCATGAGCAAGGATCAGGAAGATTCTGTAATAGGATACAATGATTTGCGGATCATACGCAAAGCCGCCAACCCCGCAGAATACAACATCGTTTGCCTGGTAAGAATTGACAAGGGGGCTTTGTAAGGTAATGACAAAACCATCCCCCGAAGGGTTAATATCAATAATGGTGATATCTTCGGTGTTTCCATTTGCCGCCAAAGCCGGATACGTGCCATTAAGGTCCATATACGTTGTCGATTCAACATACATGGTGGTGCTTCCTTCATTTGCCTGTGAGGTTATTCTCCAGTTCATCCGGCATGATTGTACAAAACAAAATTTGTATGTACCCTGATACGGTGCTGCAAGATAGATATCCAGTTCGGGATTGCTTATTGCTCCGGGATACACATCGAGAATTCCATTGAGATTCACATCATATCCAACATCCATATTCTGGTTTGCGACAATTGCATCCGTATTAATGACTGCCTGGTTAAATGCTTTGTTAAGCTCGGTCTGAATCGCGTAACCCGGAGGGTTTAATAATTCAGTTGATGTATCCGGGGAACCAGTATCAATTAAACGGTAATAATATATTTCCGGAATGCTTACCAGATCATATACTTCCACGTTAAGAGAACGGACAACTGTATCTGCTGAATTGCAGACTTCAAGTAATGCAGACCTGTGAGTGGCGGTAGAAGTTCCACCTGAAAGGGCTACTCTTGTGACATTCCGGTCAAGGTCTAATCTATTGGAAGATGCTCCCTGGATCTGGAAAACACTTGTATTACTGCTTCGTATGTACATTCCCGTGGGGTTTTGTACGACAACATTGACGACGGATTCACCATTCTCGGGTATATTCACATAGATAAGATCCGGATCAGGTTCACCGGAATCAAAGGCGACCTTATCAAATCCCCAGGAATTATCCTCGTGATCAAGGAAATCAACCGAATAACCGGGATTTTCAGATAAGGTGACCCAATAAGCCCCCATATCCGGGGTATGACTGATTGTCTGTCCCAGGATGTCTTCCGATGACGTACCGGTACCTGTATTATAACACGGACTGTTTGTGCCCTGGATCCGTAATCCGTCATCCATGGTTTTTATGATATCGTCCGGACCTCTGGTATTGGTTATATCGGCGAATAAAGGATCCGCATCAATATTGCCGCCACCATCAGTCCCTAAAAATGTATCCCAGTCCGCACCGCTCCCATTACTCCTATGGATATTAGAATTGGTTGATGTAACAGCCGAACCACGAGGCCAGATCTCGGGATAATAAGAGGTTGCATCAGCATAATTCCGGAGAATAGAATTACGAATTTCCACAGTATTGGTATCAGTATCACAGTAGAGTGAACCGATTGATATGCCCGCGGTGTTGTTTGCAAAGGTACAGTTTTGAATTGTGGCGGTGTTCCCGGACATTAATGCCACTCCGCCGCTGTATAATCCGTAGTTTTCAGCGGCGAGACAATTTCTTACCAGGAGATTTGATGCCGCATGTGCATAAATACACCCCCCCGCACCGCCGAGATTGGTTTGAAAGGCTACCCCGGTAATTGATATACCCGAAGAATTCACGATGAGCATGGCTCCGCTGGATGAATTATAATGGGCTGTATTACCATAAAGGGACGAGTCTTCTACGGTGCAATTTGTACTATTATATATCGAGATTCCCGAACCGCTATGGAGATGGGCATTATTATCTATCCGGCAATTTCTTACGGTCATATTCGTAACACCATTCATAACAATTCCGCCTTCAAGACCGCCGCCTAAGTTCAGATCGACTGCCCGGGTAATGGTAAACCCGTCGAGGATAACATTATTCGCCCCCTGGATGACGGTATAACAATTGTCGTCATAGTCTTCCGGGACGCCGATGTCACCGCTGAGAATCGTGGGATTGGCTTCCCAGTCACGGTACTTCGGGAGCATTTCGTATCCCCGGAATCCCCCAAGAAGAGTGACATTTGCGGGAATCTGAAACCTCGCTGTCTGGTCCGTTCCGGTTGTGGGAACATAGATCCCCGCGCTTACCCAGATTTCATCATCCGGGTTCGCTATGGCAAGTGCATCCGTGAGGGTTTGAACTGCATTTTCCCATCTGTCACGCCCCGAACCACCTGCGGGGGCGTCCTGTTTTACAAGGATGATGTTATTCATGGCGGTAAGATAATATTCTGTCTGGATTTCAAGGAGGAGGGCGAAAGCAGCATTGTCGGTGGTTTTACTCACAGGTATTTTCACCCATGAACCGGCTGACTCATCGTAGTATGCCAGATTCAGGGTATTTGTTCCGATAAGCCGCGGCGGGACCGGCATAAAAGGAAATGCCATTTCCAGGGAGGCCCCGGGATTCAGCGCACCATAGATTTTATATGCCCCGAGGAGTTCCTCGTTTGCAGCCATCGGGATCTCCGGAAAAGCTTCCTTTTCCGTATCAATAAACGTAATCACCGGATTATATGACGTCGCAAGTGATCCCGCCGGGATTGTCATCATCGTGTAATCCCATGGTCGTAATTCACTTTGCCAGAAAGGAAAGGGAAGTTTATAGGCAACAATCTGATCCTGATCCGGGGTATTTTTCCAGTCATCCGGCTTTGCAAATACGGCAGGATCACCGGCATCAGCCGGGTCGGTCCCGATTTCCTCTTCAATGAAATCAGGAATACTATCGTTGTCCGTATCCGGAATACTGGCATAGGAGATAGTCGTGTCGGATTCCAGGATAATGAGTTTTGCTTCGATCCTTCCATTTATTATTGTACGGGAAGTGATGGTTAATTGTGTTCGTGGTGCGGAAAAACATGCGTTTATTCTGCTATCAGTCCCGATACGAATAGGTGTTATCTGGTGTGCATAGATTTTCACATCCAAAGGATTACTCTGGGAATCGATAAGAATCGAGTTGCGGTCTGCTAGACTCAAATTTTGCTTGATGTTTATAAAAACCGGGCCCCCGGTAGTGTCAACAATAATATCAACATCCGGTTCTGTTTTAAATTCCCTGAAATTGTATGTTCCCGATGAAAGGTTGATAGTTGCATTGGAAAAAGCATGGAGTGTATTATATGAACCGGGAGGCAAGGTGAGGGACTGGCCATTTGCCACGGTATAATTTAATGTGCCGTAAAAAAAAGATTTTAGTGGTATGGTTATAGTTCCTACCGGTGTGTTTTCCGTGATGATTCCCGATACATATGTCTGTGATAACCGGGAGAGTGTACCGGACAGGCTGATGTTTCCAATCACTTTTACCCTGTCTTTGAGGAGTGTATTCCCTGCCGCGACAATTGTGCTGTAAATATCAGCATCGTTTCCACATTCGATATAGGTATTGGATCCGGCAAGCCCACCTTTTACAATACCCCTCTCTCCGATATATGTTCCTTGAGTTGAAAAAAGAGTATAATCCTCCAAAACTTGAGAATTTACGGAAAGTGTCACGAATAAGCATAAGAATAGCATTAAAAAAGATATTTTTTTGTCACATATAAGTTTTATCATCTTATTTCTCCTTTGTTTATAGTTTTAAACATTATTCAAAGCTTACATAATTTTTTTTATGATGTCGTCCATACGGACCCAGAGAGACTATTTTCAGGAGATATTTTTTTTAAATCTGCAGCGGGACTTTACATTGATACGGGAAGACCGGTACTGCTGCCGCCGGAAAGAGTAAATCCGCTGAGAAGCACACTGATACTATGTTCCATGAGGAGGGCGAGAACGATAACGAACAAAGCTGTTACCAGCCCTATGGCGATATTATTTTTCTTTAACTCTTCCTGTTCATTTATTTTGCGCGTTAAAAACATAAAGAAAAACAGAGCTGCCACTAACATAATCAAAGCAAGGACACCAGCCCCGATAAAGAAACTTATTATCCTGAGAAGAGAAAATGCAACTAAAGCGAATGTTATTGTTTTTGCATTGATAATAGTACGGATGAGTGCATAGGAGGGATCTAATGCGGCATTAATCAAGATCATAATACCGAAAATAAAAGAAGAGACAAGGAGCGCAACCGCAATATTATTATTTTTGATTTCGGCATCCTCATCAATATCTTTTGTCAGTAATGGTACTATTTTATACCCGATGATAAAAACAAAGACAACG
The DNA here is from genome assembly GCA_016934975.1 of Spirochaetales bacterium. GTDB lineage: Bacteria > Spirochaetota > Spirochaetia > SZUA-6 > JAFGRV01 > JAFGRV01. The sequence goes on from JAFGRV010000534.1 coordinate 6,591, forward strand.
GCTAATAACCATATGGGGAGTTCTAAAAGTCCTTCCACCATCAGTTTACCATTTATTAATGATCCTCCCATGGCGGATTGGATATGTGCCGGTGCTGCAACTATGCTGTTGAGAATGGCGGTGACAGGTGTTTGTGCCGGAAGAGCTGCTGAAATCATAAATGTGGAGAGGACCAGTGCTGTTGCACTATTTGATTTTTTAATTTCTTCAAGCTCATCGATATTTGTCGTTATAATTGTAAAAAAGAGAAAAGAGAGCCAGATGATAATAAAACTAAAAATACCGGCGAAAATATATGAGAGAAAAATACGGATAATAATATTCACTATAATAATGAATTGCGGGTTTTCTTGTTTAAGGAGAAGTCCGAGGTTGTCCATGGCTGAAGAGACGGCGGAACGGACAATAATCATCACTCCCAAAATAAATCCGATAAGGAGTATCGCCATGGCAGCATTATTATTGTTAAGCTGCTCGGAGTTGTCAATCTTTTTTGTAAATACAAAAAAGAGTTTGAAACAAAAGAAGAAAAGAAGAAATCCTGTTATTAACGATATGACAACCTCTATAAGTCCAAGAATAATAATATTATTAATCATATATCCTCCTTAAAAATTATTGATAATATTCATCATCATATTATGATTACTCTGTTCGATCATAAACATGGTATCCCAGTAAAGCTGGTCACATTCCCTGTCGGAAGTATATGCATCGTACAATGCATCCCTCACTTTTGTGTTATTCTTTTCCCAATCCGCCAGGAAGACGGGTTTCGTATTCCACATCCATGTTTTATCACTCGGTTTCCCGGCAGCCTCATCGTAGGTAATGGAGGCGATAAGATTGTCGTCGGTATATGCATAATAAAAACGGATATAACTCCCGTCTATGGTGAAGGTAAGACGCAGGAGGGTGACCGGTTCATTATATTCGGTATAGTGTTCTTCCACACCCCATTGGATATTGTATTTTGCATACTCGGAATCTGAAAATTGGAGTGATCCGTCTGTCATAAGGTAAAAAATATTTTTTTCCCACACTCCGGTGCCGTCTTTCCCCAGATACATGTAAAAAATAAGGACACTATAGGTGCTCCTTTCGCCGGCTATAATACACATCCATTCACCGACAACCTTCGGATCTTTTTTAAGCTTATTTGAGCCGGAGAATGAGACAAGCCGGTTGCCTGCTTCTGCAAAATAATCCATCATTGACTTTGAACCGCTATCATTTGATTCATAATCCGAATGTGAAGTATCCGGCTGCGGCGGAATGTCTGTCCTGGATCTCAGATTAAAAGGAATGTTTTTTGTTGCTATGGTGGAATCATCCACACTGTTTATAATAAAAAAGGTGCCTGTAAATGACTGGGTAAGGTCACTTTCACGCTCCAATTCATTATATTTATAAGTAAACCAACAGGCCTTGCCATTCCAGTAAGTGGGTGAATACCCGACTGTCTGACTCTCTGTAGCTGCCCAGGTTTTTTTTACCCATTGACCATCCTGGGCCAGACAGAAACCGAAATAAACCTGTTGTCCCTTCATACCGGTAATTGAAAGATCATAGACTTCAAATTGTATACCATTATTCACATCTGTTATAAGCCGTATTTCTCCAATCGTTCCATTCTGGCAGATCAAAGGAAGAGAAACTACAAATAAAAAAAACAGAATAAAAGAGTAGAAATACAATTTTCTTGCCATAATATCCTCCTTTGATATTACAATTGGAATTCAACCATGAGTTGAAATACTCTCTATTAGTATAAGTTCCCGTATTTTACATTTCAAGGAAATACTATTAAAATAAGATTTTTTTACTCGATTGCCCTTAAGAGATACTATTGCTAAAAAGGATGTAAAATAGTAATGTCAACCTGCGTCATGATATGTCTTGCCGGAAGGAGTGAGGAATAGTGTGAAATTATTTACCAATTCTCTGGAAGGTCATTTTCTGGAACGCCCGAACCGCTTTATCGTGATCGCCCGCACAAAGAAGGGAATTATCCGTGCGCATTGTCCGAATCCGGGGCGAATGCTCGAATTACTCTCACCCGGAAGGACAATTATCCTTGAGCAGAACAGGAATCCTTCCAGGAAAACCGGTTATACCCTGGTGGCTGCCTATTATAGAAATAACGTCATACCTCTTTACTCTGCACGGGCAAACAAAGTTGTCCGGAATCTGGTCCTTCCGATTCTTTTCCCCGAAGTCCGGGACGATGCCCAAGAAGTGAAATCTGAAATAACCCTGGATACGTCGCGATTTGATTTTTGTGTGCATCTTCATAATCGTTTTCACTACATTGAAGTAAAATCCTGTACCCTTGTTGAAAACGGTATCGGGATGTTCCCTGATGCACCCACGACCCGGGGGAGGCGGCATGTGGAAGAACTTACAGCCCTCGCCCATAACTATGGAAACCATTACAAAGGCCATGTCGTTTTTCTCATATCGCATCCGGATTGCAGACTTTTTGTGCCGAACATACATACCGATCCCCTGTTCAGCCTGGCATTACGGGAAGGGGGAGAAAATTTATCCATACATGCTGTCTCCATAAAAACAACACCGGAGGGTGATGCGGAGATCGCCTCTGAGGATATCCCTGTAAATCTTTCTCCTGTTGAATGGATAGTAAAAGATTCGGGAAGTTATGTGCTTATCCTCCGGATTAAAAATGAAAGAGAGATCAGGATCGGTTCTCTGGGACTTATCTGTTTTAAGTCCGGATATTACTGCTATTCCGGTTCTGCTTTGCGGAACTTGCACCACCGGATAAACCGGCACGTAAGAAAAAGAAAAAAGAATCACTGGCACATAGATTATCTCCTGGAATCAGCAGACTCGGTAAAAGCATATCCCATCTATAATCCTGTCCGTCTTGAATGTAAAATCGCCCGGGAAATAGGGTTGATAAGTAACGGGGAAATAAAGGGTTTCGGGAGCAGCGACTGCGGGTGCGGATCACACCTTCATTATTTTAAGAATAATCCGGAAGAGATGGAAGCATTTATACCGATTATATTTAAATATAGACATTTTTATGGGTTGATGTGAGGGGGTTTAGTGAGAACCGGTGATGTGGGAAAAAAGTGTGAACTATTATGATACAAAAATAAAAAAAAGAGTGTGGATATAAGTCTTTCCTCCTATTAAAATATATTGTATAAGATGAAAATTTGCGTTACGATTAAAACATTGAGATTTTGCATAAAGGATAGTCAGTAAATTATGATTTCCGGAATATCAAAAAAAGTATTACAGCACAGAAATAAGATCGTTTTTGTTATTATTACCATATGTGCTTTGTTTCTATTGACGTATTCTATGATTGAATTATCTCATCTTACTATATCAATCTTTCCATCTGCCAATATGCAAAACCGGATTGCGGCCCTTACCGACAGTATCTGGGAAGGAAATTCCAAAGTAGAAGAGTTTTTTTTTAATGAGAATGAATTGACTTTAAAGTATATCCTGAAAGAGGGAGTACAATCACAATCGCCTCTTGTTTTCGTTACAATGATCCTCGGAACAGTTGAGAATCCATTGGATATTTCGGATTTCGAATCAATCTCCATCACTATAAAGGAAGCAACAAATAAAAGTACTATATTATTTATAAAAACATACCTCCCCGGCATTTCCCTGCCCGAAGCTCAGAACGCCCACACTCTCCGGCATAATCAATATATTCTCGGACTCAATCCTGAAGATCATTACTACAACATCAAATTGAAAGATTTCATAACACCCCCCTGGTGGACAGCGATGATGAAGGTAAATGAGGCACTCCTCCCTCACGAAACCTATAAACAGGTGATAACCTTTGATATGCAATTTAATCAGGCATGTTCAGGATTTGTTCTTAATAAACCTGAACATATTGTAATCGAAAACATCAGCCTTCACAAAACATTTTCGACGTTGCATATAATACTTATAGGTATTATTTTATTCTATTATGCAGGATGTGTTATCGTATTAATAAGAAGAAAATTGAAATCAAGGGGAATGAAATTACCCAGACAGAAATCCCTTGAACTTGAATCATACCGTAACAAGGAACTGGAACTCATTAAAAATTATATCGAATCCAACTATAATAATCCGGAGATTTCCACCCGGATGGTCTATGATGCCCTGGGAATTCCTCCCGCAAAAGTCTTCGATATTCTTAAACAGGAGTACCATCTCACTTTTAAGCAGCTCATTAATACGATGCGAATTCAGGAAGCAACACGGCTCCTGGAAGAAACCGATCTGAGGATCTCCGAAATTGTGTTTAATCTCGGTTTTAACAATATCTCTTATTTTAATACGCTTTTCAAATCGGAAAAAGGTGAAACACCCTCCGAGTATAGGAAAAAAAAGAACGATATAAAATAGAATAATTTCCGAAGTTTATTTTTATTGACATCACCCCCCCCTGTTGTTTAGAATAGCATTAAAATAAAAAAATAAAACCTGATTTTTTCAATAAACGAAGGTTTTTTATCCAGAAGGAGTAGACAATGCAGCAAAAACTTGAGCCCGTATCAATAATAATACCGGCCTATAACGAGGAAGCTTCCATTTATGAAGAGATAACAAAAATTAACGACGTGATGAATAAGGCCGGCATCATCTATGAAATAATTGTGGTTGATGATTCTTCCAGGGATAAATCTGCTCAAAGGGCGCAGGAAGCCGGAGCCCGGGTGTTCCATCATCTGAATAACAGAGGGTATGGCGCTTCCTTAAAAACAGGGATCTATGAAGCCAGGTATGAGAACATCGTTATAACTGATGCGGATGGAACCTATCCATCCGACCGGATTCCGGAAATGCTTAAGCTTCTGGAAAATTCCGATATGGTGGTGGGGCAACGCACGGGGAAAAACGCGAAAATTCCCCTTGTCAGAAAACCGGCAAAGTGGTTTTTGCGTAAACTCGCCCAGTTTGTGACGGGGAAAAAAGTACCGGACCTTAATTCCGGTTTACGAGCATTTCGCAAGCGATTTGTGAATCTTTACTCCACACTTCTTTCCGATCGTTTTTCTTTTACAACGACATTAACTGTCGCGTGTTTAAGTGATGATTATAAAGTGACGTATCTTCCCATAGATTATTACAAACGTGCGGGAAAATCAAAAATTGTTCCCTGGGATTTCTTTAATTTTATCGTTCTTGTTTTGCGGTTATCCATGTTTTTTAATCCCCACAAGGTTTTTGTCCCTATCTTCAATCTCTGTTTAGTTTTAGGACTTACAAAATTCGGGCTGGATGTGGCGATCGGCATGAGAAAAGCACAAACAGTTCTTGAGTTTTTTAGTCAACCGGTTATTTCGGGTACAACCTTGATTCTTCTCCTCGGAGGTCTTATCATTCTTTTAATAGGGATGATGTCGGATGCTCTTTCCAGACGGATAGCTCAGACCAGACTTCAGAATTATAAAACCCATTGGATCGGATATGTCCGGGAACAGAGTGCGAAAGACGAAGAAAAAGATACAAAATAAGCGTAGAAACCGGGTTTTCCGGAAGAAATCATGAGAAGAGGTACAATAATGAGAAGATCGGTCGTTTTTTTATGGATCTGTGTATTAGGTTTAAGTTCATTACTCTCCCTTTATGCGGGAGAGAATTTAATAAAGAATCCTTCCTTCGAGAAAGATCACAATGGATGGGCTTCTCATTGGTTTACCAGGTCATACCTGGAAGGCGAAGAGGACGTTTCGTATTCTTTAGAAACCGGAGAAGCACATACCGGTGAACGTTTTATTTCCGCAAGTACGGATAAGTCGAATGATGTGCGTATTTATCAGATTGTTGAAGTAAAACCGAAAACCGTGTACAGACTCTCTGCCTGGGTAAAGGCGGAAAATGTCCGCGGCGGGGTCGGCGTCAACATCAGCGTACCCGATTCTTTTGCCGCATCCCCGGGGGTAAAAGATACACAGAGAAATTGGCAGGAGGTAGTTCTCTACGGTATGACAGGGAAATACCAGACACGCCTTCCCGTCACACTCCGGATCGGCGGATGGGCCGGTTTCAGCTCGGGAAAAGCCGAATTTGATGATGTGAGTATGACAGAGGTGACGGAACGGCCATTTGGCAAGAATATAGAATCTTTGAGTTTTTCCGATGATGTGGATGATACGATGATTCAGGATCACTTTACCCGGATTAATAATATTCATTATACAACAAAGAAACTCACTATTTCCATTTTTTTTGCCATACTCACTTTTGTCGTAAGTATCTTTTTCTCCCTTTATTTATTTGTCATTAAGGGGAAGAATTCGGTTATCGATAAAACCCTCCAATTCGCCGCGGAGAAACTCTATTATATTTTTATCGCAATCCTCTTTATTGTATTTTATATCGTTTTTATACACAATTTCAGAGAGATTGGAATGGACGATGTCCAGTTATCTTTTCTCATCATGGCGATGCTGGCGGGAGGAACGGCTGCATACCTCTTTAAAATAAAACAACTGACCCCCGGAAATATCGCGAAGATCCTCATCATTTTAGGTATTACCGTGCGGATCTGCTATTTTATGTACACAGATACTATGGAAAGGCAGCATGATATCTGGGGAGCCTGGAATCATGTTGAATATATGAAGCATATTGCGGCGACATTTACTCTCCCGTCTGTGGGAACCTATGAAACATATCATCCTCCGGTTCACTACTTTCTTTCTGCTATTCCTTTTAATATTGCCCGGTTCTTCGGTCTGTCCGAGGATTCAGGTATCCGGGCGGTGGAATTACTCATGGTGTTTTTTAGCAGCCTTACCCTGATCTTTATTTATAAGATTTTAAACCGGCTTAAGATTGATAAAAAAATCGTCCTCATCGGGACCGCCCTTGCATGCTTTCACCCGGGTCTCATTTATATGTCCATCTATCTGAATAATGATGTGACTGTGGGTCTGTTTTATATCATCACTTTTTACTACCTCATAAAATGGGTTGATGAGAAAACACTCAAAAATGTTATTCTTCTCGCGGTATTTACCGCTCTTTCTCTTCTTTCAAAAAAATCCGCCATGGTCATTTTACCGGTACAGGGAATTGTTTTTATTAAGGAGATGGTAAAAAACAAACAAGATTGGAAAAAGTATCTGAAGCACGGGCTCATTTTTTTAGGCATTGCCCTGCCTCTGGGATTCAGCTATATGATCCGTAATTACCTGCTTTTTCAGCATGATTTATCATATGCAATACCTCCCCTCGGCACAATTATGCCGAATAATCCCTTTAATCTCTTTTTCGTTTCAATAGAGGAACTCTTTCGACAGCCCTATGTCTCGGATGCCCCCCATGAAAACGTGTTTTTTCTTACAATGCTTTTCAGGACATCACTTTTTAGTGTGTTTCAGTTTAAAGGTCTTGAGGATCTGGCAATTGTCATGATCGCTCTTTATCTGGTTTTGACCGGGGTATTGAGTCTTAATTTTATACTGTTTCGAAAGAAGCATATGAAAGACAAAGGCTATATTTTTCTTCTTAATTTTGTATCAACCCTGGTTATCTATTTCAGGATGAGATTATATTCTCCCTATGACTGCACCCAGGCATTCAGGTATATCTCACCCTTTATTATGATTTCTCTTTGTTATTTTGCCGGGTCTTCGATTGAACGGTTCAGCAAAACAAAATATCCCGTGTTAAATGTCCTATTAAAAGCACATTTCTGGTTATTTTGTCTTTTTTCGGCGTTCTTTATACTCTCAATCGGATTCAGCTGGTAAGTAGATTATTGCCGGAATTTATTTTTCCGGTTTTACCAGAATCAGTTGAAGAATAAAAACAATCACTGCCAGACCGAGAAGAGAATACACGAGTATCATAGATCCCATGGTTTGGGGATCTCTTGGTACGGTTTGTTCTACAACCGGATCATTTTTCGTATTTGTATTTGCAGTGGTGTTCGTGTTATTTTTTTTATTCTCACCTTTTCCGGAACCAACAGAGAATTCCCTGCTGTCCGGGGGTATACTTTTTACTTCTTCCATTGCAACATCATCGAAATAGGCCTTTCCGGTGGAGATCCCTCCATATCCGCCTACCCGCAAACAAAAACTTAAGCGGGTAATATCGTATTTCACACTCAGGTAAAAATCGACATAACGCCAATCATCCTGGGTTCCTTCAATTTCTTCCGAAGTGAACCAGTGTTCATTAAAAGAAAGATTTGCCCCGATACCTTCGTAGGAAACATTTTCCGTTTTAATCCAGCCCGATATCTTATATATAGTATTTTCTTTTATTGTGACATCCTGCATCAGCCTGGCATCATTTTGCTCGATGTTATTGATTGATATGGAATTATTACCGCTGTGAGCAATCCCCTTTTCGATTTTCACAACACTCCCGCCTTTATTGAATTGATCGAGGGTCCAGTGGAGAGGTTGTGTATCACTCTCTTCCATGCCGGGATTTTTTAATAAATTCTCGCTGAAAAGCGGAGTGAGTATAATAGTGCTTATTCCGATAAGTGCAATAATAACCTTCATAAATGTCTGCTCCCTTTCAATTTTTAAAAACAGTTTAATCCTTTTTTTTTGTGCCGTCAATAGAATTAAGGTGGGAACAGCAATTCCCGGTGAACAACAATCCCCTTGCCCGCGCTGCCTGTTGTCTGCGACACCCCCCACGAAGTAAAGCTGTCCTTCGGACAGATACATCATGGGGGGGTGTTTCCGGGAGAGTCTGTCGACGGCAGCATACAACTATTTGAGTTTATAAAATAAGGAAAAAAAACCGGATGAATTTTTAAGGATAAGGAGCACGAATCATAAAGTATGAAAAGTGGGAATAAAAATAGTTCCGGGGAATGGAGGTTTATTATAAACCGGAGGTCGAGGGATTAATATGGAGTTATCTGCGATGCAGATAACTCAAGATACTAAAAAGACTTAGCGGTATAGCAGAATAATTTTACCCCAAAAAGCAGCAAATAAAAGCATCTTTGATGCTTAAAATAAGATTTCAGCAAATATTCACCCCAAAGTCAACTACTTTAATGTACCTC
>JAFGRV010000535.1 GCA_016934975.1 Spirochaetales bacterium
ACATCTGCTTTAAGGCGCTTCAGGATAAAAAACATATAATCCCTGTCCTGCAATTCTCCCAGGACCGGTACAATTGTCGCTTTTTCTCCGACGCCTTCTTCCTGCAATAATTTGCACTCCCGCATGATTTCATAAATACTATTTTCTCCATGGCCAAAAAGGTACAGGCGTTCCGCACCCCCGGAAAGAAGCTGTCGTGCTAATTCACTCCCGATACTTCCCCCGGCACCGGTGATGAGCACTCTCTTTCCTCTGACATAAGAAAGACTCTCTTTTAAGCAGACATTCACCGGATTTCGTGCGAGTAAATCTTCCGGATTTATCTCCCGTGCCTGAATAAGATGAGCGTCTCCTTCAAGAATTTGTGAAATCCGCGGGAGTATCTGTATTTTTGAGAACCGTGCATCTTTCAGATTTTTATATATTTTTTTTAATTGTTCCCTGGTGCCGCTTGGGATAGCAATAATTGCTATATCCTCGGGTGTTGTATTTAATAATCCCGCGATATCTTCTACCGGACCTAAGATCGGGATTCCGTCAATACGTTTACCGATTTTCCCGGGATCATCATCCAGAAAAGCGATAATTCTTCCGAATATCCCTTTTGACTTTATCTCTTTTGCGATTGTAATTCCGGCAATCCCGGCTCCGATGATATAAATACGATTGTGTGAATGCCATGTCATAAAAAGATATTACTCCAAATTCAAAACTTTGTCACTTAGCTATATCAATTCTTTTTAGGCATTAATACCATTCTCCCGGATTATTTTTTACTATTTCACTTTTAATCCCATTAAAATATCCCGATATAAATAATGGAGGTATATATAAACTTGAGTGGCTCATAGTAAAAAGAGTGATTATTATATTTATTTCCTGAAGTTGTAAAATATAGTAAGAGAGGTTTATGCAAAAAGGCACTCTTTATTATTGGATTTTTGCAGAAGACAAAATCATAAAAGTGAAAGAATCTATAAGTGAGGATGAAAACAGTGAAAATAGTGGGAGTATTGTTATTATTGTGTTTCGTCATATTTCCCGGATTTTGTGAAACAATCTATATTTATACCTATGAGGTTTGCAGTGACGAACCGGTTCCTCCTGAGTTCCAGGTAAAAGAAGGAATACTGGACGGATTGTTCGATGCAGGACATATCGTTTTTGATGATATGTCCGATTCTTCGCAGCCGGATCTTCTTGGTACGGATACTATTGATACATTGATAACAACCGCCCGAAAGGGTGGGGCATACTATCTTGTCGGTGCACGTATTATCTCTCATGTTTTGTCCGGGAGTGATAAAAATCAGATTGAAAGTACTGCTACTTATTATCTCTATGATGTTTACTCGGGAAAGCTTATAAAAGAAGGAATGACAAAGGTTGATAATAGAACGAATTCCATCACATTAAGCAAACAACTCCTTTGGTTCCGCCTTGGACACTATATATCGGATGAAATATCCCAGGCATATGAAAAAAAACAGAAAGAGTGATATGAAGTGCGGTCCTGTGCAAAGATAATTCAGGCTGCCCAATAACTCTATTTATATAAATTTATATTCTTGAGATTGTATTTAAATGCCGAGTTTAATAATAAGAAGGGTGTGTATTCTCATAATAAATACACGAAGAAAGGTGATAAGGTTGTGAATAGAAAATGGGCAATTCACTTTTTTAATGTCATTTCGTTAAAAAAGTGGGTTCAACTCCTCTTTATTGTTATAATGTTCTGTTTCTCGTTTTCCGGAACTCTCCCTCTCTACGGAGAACAGACATGGCATGGGAATGCAGCGATGATCAGAAGAGGAGAGTTTGCAACAGCAGGTTTTTTTGCAGCTTCCAATTCATTTCCTCTTAATACCAAAATCCTTGTGAAAAATCTTAATAATGGATACACAACCGAAGTCATTGTCATTCAGCGTCTGAGTGATTTCTACAGCGTATTTCTTCTTCTTTCGGATGAAGCCTCCCGTGAATTAGGTATGAATGAGAATGATGTTATCAATGTCGAAGTTGTCGTCCTAAAATTTGGGACAGGAGACACAATAGGTCTTCCTGATGATCTTCCCTATAATCCCGATCCCGATGTATTCCCTCTACCGACAATACCCGAGGAGTATACCGAACCCACACCCCAGCCAACACCTTTCCCGGGAGAGGCTACTCCCGGTCCGACTGCAGAAGCAACACCCGAGATGACGGGTGAACCCACATTAGAGCCGACTCCGTTAAGTTCTCCCGAAGGGAGCCCCGAAATCACTCTGTCTCCGGAGGAAGCAACTCCAGAATCAACGCCTGAACCGACTCCGGAGGTGACACCGGAAGCTACAATGGAGCCGACACTTTTACTCACTGATGAGACCTTGAGCAGGAACCCGCAGAAAAATCTGTTTATACCGTCACATGAAGATGAATCGTACGTGCTTGAGGATATGAATAAACCCGAAGAGATGATAACCGATGAACCTGATTTTAAGCCGGAGATCGTTTCCGTTAAAGCATTTGACGGAAAAGCAATTGACGGCAGTATCTCACCCCCTGATTCGGAAGAAAAAGGAGACCAGATATCAACTATAGCGATGAGTACACCGGATGTGGAAAATCCGGTTGTGGAAGACAGAACCCGGCCGGATGAGATTCTTCCGGAAGATGATTATAAAATTGCTGCTGAGCCGGGAATAGTTGAAAAAGAAAAACCAATCCCGGATCCCTCGAATGATGTTCCCTTACGGGAAGAGTATGATATTGCCCTTGACCCGGAAGAACCAAAAGTACCGGAGGGATTATCTCCCGATCCCTCGAATGAAGTTCCCGATTCAACCGTGGATGAAGACATCGCATTAATCCCCGAAGAACCTACCGTACAGGCCAAAGATATTGATGTTCCCGATCCCTCGAATGAGATGCCATATGCGACCGGGGATGAGGACATCGCCATGACCCCGGAAGAACCGGAACCCCCCTCGGATGCAGACCGCGGGCTTCCCGACCCCTCAAATGAGATACCGAAGTCCACCGGGGACGAAGATATTGCCATGAATCCGGAAGAACCGGAGCCCCCCTCGGATGCAGACAAAGGTATACCCGATCCATCGAATGAAATCCCCGAGACCACCGGGGACGAAGACATCGCCATGAGTCCGGAAGAACCGGAGCCACCGACAGATGCAGAGAAAGGCATTCCCGATCCCTCGAATGAAATCCCCGATGCAACCGGGGACGAAGACATCGCCATGAGTCCGGAAGAACCGGAACCCCCGACGGATGCGGAGAAAGGTATTCCCGATCCTTCGAATGAATTACCTGAACCCGACAAAGAGGCGGACATTACCTATAATCCGGTAGATCCGAATCCCCCTTCGGATTCGAAAACCGAGCCGGATACTGATACGGAACCTGATATCACCTATGAACCAATCGAGGGTGAAGAAGAGATTGTCATTACCTTTGAGGAGACAGGTCCCAAACCACCGGAAGATGATGGCAAATACACACCTCTTCATGAAACCGATGGGAAAGAAGAATCCTATTTTGATGGAGTTGAAAAAGGCACCTATTTTATTCAGCTTGCAGCATACACCGAGAAAGCTGCTGCTTTAGCCATAGAAAAGAAATACGCAGATATTTATCCAATTGATATTTATCCGGTGAAGGATAAAATGCTTGAGATATATAAAGTACTTGTGGGTCCTTTAAATAAACATGAAAGTGATACACTTCTGTACCGTTTCAAGGCCCTGGGGTTCAAAGACGCTTTTGTAAAATATAATAAGTGATGAAATACAGCAATAAAAAAAGAATCCCCCTCTTTTTTTGATAAAATAGGTTCTGATGATAAACTTCCATATTGTGAAAATGGTTTTTTTTCTATAGAATCTCTCACATTATGGATAACGAAACTATAAAACAAGAAATAGCAGAACTTTCTGAAAAACTAAAACAGTATCAGTATGAATATTATATACTCGCACGGCCAAGTGTCTCTGATGCGGAATATGACAGGCTCATCGACCGCCTTTTGTATCTTGAAAAAGAATACCCCGGGTATGCAAAACCTGATTCCCCTTCACAGAAAGTCGGATCAGACCTTACTCAGGTCTTTCCAGAAGTAACACATTCAATCCCCGTATTAAGTCTGGATAAGTGCTATACCTTTTCCGAGATCAAGGAGTGGGTACGAAAAACGGAAAAAAATGCAAACTCACCCCTCTCCTTTGTCGTGGAAGAAAAGATTGATGGGGCTTCCATTGTTCTCTATTATGAGGAGGGTCTGCTGGTCCGGGGAGTTACCCGTGGAAACGGGATTGTGGGGAATGATATAACCGGAAACGTGAAAACGATTAAATCCGTTCCGCTGAAGCTCAAAAAACCCTCTACCCTTACTGTCCGGGGAGAGATATTCCTGCAAAAAAAATATTTTTCAGAGATAAACGCAAAGATGCCTGTTCCGTATGCAAACCCGAGAAATTTCGCAGCCGGAACATTGCGGAGGGTAAAGAGTTCGGAAGTTGCTCAGGTTCCCCTGGATATTTTTGTATATGAGGGTTTTTCCGATATGTTTACTCACACTCATGTGGATATTCTGGAAGACCTCGAAGAATTGGGATTTAAGTTAAATACAACAATGGGGATTTTTTCAGACTCCCAGGATTTGAAAAAGGTAAAAGAGAATCACCCTGCCTGGCATGTGGGCGGCATTGATGAGATAGAATTATTTATTAACAAAGAAACTGATAAGCGAAAATCCCTGGAATACGATATTGACGGGCTTGTTCTTAAGGTGAATGAGCTTCCCACCCGTGACCTTCTCGGGTACACCGGACACCATCCCCGGTGGGCCCTTGCTTTTAAATTCGAATCCCCCCAGGGAATCTCCACGGTGAAGGATATCGAGATTCAAATCGGGCGGACAGGTAGGGTGACACCGGTTGCCCGAATTGAACCGGTCCATATTGCCGGATCAATGATTACGAATGTGACCCTCCATAATCAGGAATATATCGATACCCTGGAACTCGGCATTAATGATAAAATCGTTGTCTCGAAACGTGGGGATATCATTCCTGCCTGCGAATCTGTTTATGAACATTTTGCCGAACATACCTGGCAGATCCCCGATACCTGTCCCATCTGCAAAAGTAGACTCAAGAAAATCGGGGCTCATCATTTTTGTACATCCGACAATTGTGAGGCAAAAATAAAAGGGAAATTATATTTTTTCGCGGGAAAAGGCCAGATGGATATTGAAACCCTCGGTCCCGAAACCCTGGATGCTTTGTTTCAAAAAAAAATGGTGAGAGATATCCCTGATATCTACACCTTTGATCCGGAAAATCTCCTGAATGAGCCGGGATTCGGGGAAAAAAAAGTACAGCTTATTAAGCAGGGCATAGAAAAATCCAAAGCAAAGCCATATAAAACAGTACTCCAATCCTTGGGGATCCCCGATCTGGGGCCGAAAGTATCCGAACTTTTAATTGAGGCAGGTTATACCAACATCGATATGCTTTTTTCATTGGTTGATGCCAAGGATCCCGAACCCTTTGTGGCAATTAATGGGATCGGGGAAAAAATCGCCCGGTCACTCATTCATGAACTCTCGAAGCAGGTGATCCGGGATCAAATCGCTGCTTTACGCAGATCGGGATTGAAATTTGAAGCGATTCCCGATGAATCTTCCGGCCTGAACCGGATTTTTGAAGGGCAAACATGGTGTGTTACAGGATCTTTCGAGAGGTTTAAACCCCGTGAGCTGGCCATGGAAGAAGTCAAAAAAAGGGGAGGCAAGGTCACATCAGCCATATCCTCAAAAACAACCCACCTCCTTGCAGGCCCGGGGGGAGGAAGCAAATTGGAGAAGGCCAAATCCTTTGGTGCGACAATTGTTGATGAGGCAGAATTTCTCGCTTTATTGGGGGAGGCTGAAGATTCTTAAGATAATTGCAGCCATATTGTTCATCCTTTTTTAATTTAGTCAAAAAATAATTGAGTATATAACAAGTATTTTATTTCCGCTATACACTATTTTTTATTTACACTGAATATTCAGAAGGTGAATGTGATCCGGGGTTTTATGATAAAATTGGAGGAATTCTTTACATAAGGATAAAAACGGATTATTTTGAAGAGAGAACCGGAGTGGCAGTAGATCCATGAGTACCGGATATAGAATCTTTGTCTCATAAACCATGTTATATATCGATGTCAATGCCCACGTTTTTTTTCTTTTCTCTTTTTACTTTTTAACTGATATTTTTCTTTTTGTTCGATGTTCTTTTTTATTTGCCTTTCTTTTTGCTTCATTCGCAAAAACTTTTTTTGTTCTTCACTAAATACTTGAAAAGACTTTTTTGTATTTCTTTCACTTTCTTTATGTGAAAATTCTTTTTTAATTCTATGTCTTGAATCACAGATATGGAATTGTAATAAATGATACTTGTTTAAATAGAAATCAATAAGATCAGTATTGGTGGGTTCCGGTCCAAAAGTATATTTTGCTACCAATAATGTCCCATCGTCTTCATACTTTTCGACCAGTGCGATCCAAAACTGTCCATTATACATAATTGTCGAAATGACACGTGCCATAATTTACCTCCGAATATAGTTATCCAGGAGGCAAAAACGGACATCCTTTGATGGTTACGGGATCTGCAAGGAGACCGCCCTGACTACCTACAGGGCTGTGTTTTTTCTTTGCCACATAAAAAAGAATTTTATAAGAATTATATATGATTAAAATATCTTTGACAAGGATCTATGAAGGGAGATTTTGAAATAGGGAAAATGTGGTTCACCACGGAAGGACACGGAAAGACACGGAAGGGGAGGTGATGGGGGTTTCGGGGTGGTTTGGGGTTTAATGGCTGGATTGTGTTGGGCAGCAGGTGTGATAAAGCGGGTATTGAAACGAAGAGATGCAAAGTCCTGCACTTTCGTCCGGACCGCAAAGTTTATATATATTGACAGAGATACACCGATGATATTTCCGCCTCATTTACGCGATTGGCTGTCTGAGAATAACATGGTGTATTTTGTAGTTGATGCGGAGGAGATAAGCACCCGGATCATGACACAAGATGGGCATTTCGTTTGAAAAATAGTAAAGCTTCTAAAGAAGCTTTTGTAAAAGTGTTGATGATGGCGGTTGATTAAAAAAAAATATACCAATTGGTATATTGCATAAATTTAATATTTATTATTTACTGAAATCCATTAATTATTAAAATACATTCAGAGTATGATCCGGAGAAAGATTGGAGTATATCATAAAAAGTACCATGAATAATAATGGATGTGCTCATATAATATGAAAGGAGGTGAGGAAAAGGATAATATACATCACGATTATATTATCATAACAATAAATAAGCACCCATATTATAATTGGTAAAGTATAATTTTATTTTTTAAAAAAGGAGATTATTTAGATGAAAAATTGTAGATTATTTTTACTTTTATTTGGAATAATACTGATTATTATTTCAGGATGTAACGTAAATGATTTCGACCAGCCTGCGGATGAAATAACTGTCGA
>JAFGRV010000536.1 GCA_016934975.1 Spirochaetales bacterium
AATATTCATGGGGAACAAAGGCGGCTTCATATTCATTTTTAAAACCATCGATTGACATAATCCCGCTCCTTAAAATAAATTGATCTTGAGAAGAGTATACCCACTTATTATAGAATAATCCATATCCTTTTCGGTAATCCTGAAATACTTATGCCCTTTGCCCCGGATTTATCGCCTCACTACCTCTCGATTTCACCCTCTGCCTCAAGGCGCCGGACGCCGATGAAACGTACTCCTCCCCGCTATGTTCATACCAGTCTTGACAGTTCTTCTATTCCATTATAGAATACTGCTGCATCAAAATATTTCATATAATCAGTATTTAAGGAGAGCGAAGAAATGCCCGATGTTAGAATTAAGAAGATTGATGAAAACGAGATAGATACGATTCTGGCAGATGATATTGATTTTTCAGGGGTTGTGAGTTTTGAGAAACCGTTGATGGTTAAGGGTAAGGTAACCGGAGAGATCAGCGCAAACGGAGACCTGTATGTAGATGAGGGTGCGGTGGTGGAAGCACAGGTGAAAGCGAATATGGTATCTGCACGGGGAAAGATCAATGGCAATATTATAGCACGGTCAAAGGTGGAGCTTTTCTCTACTGCAGAGGTGACGGGAGATCTTTTCGCCCCGCAAATAGAGATTGAAAGTGGTGCGACCTTTAATGGAAATTGTATAATGAAAGGAGGTAATGGACAGAATTCCCATGAATAATAATAAAAGGTGTTTTCTTTGTTTATTACTGCTGCTCACTATGGTATCCCTTTTTCCGGAAGATAAACCGGATGCACTTGCGCTTTTTGTACAAAAAAAATATGCGGAAGCAGAGCAAGTATGTATAGCCGAAATTGAGGAAACCCCGAAAAATATGGATTCATATGTGGTTCTTGGATGGGCTCTTCTGGCCCAGAAAAAATTCAAAGAAGCGGCAAAGTACGCGGAACTGGGCATGAAGGTCTCCCGGTATGATCTGAGAAATTTATTTACTGCCGGAGAAGCCTATTATAATACGGGTGAAAATAAAAAAGCCTTAAAATATCTCGAAGAATATGCTCAGATAGCTCCAATGACAAATAAAAATATTAAATACATCTACTATTTTATGGGTGAGATTTTTATCCGTCAGAGCGAATATTCAAGAGCAGATATGGCTTTTTCAACAGCCCTTCATTTTGACAGTAAAGTCGCGGATTGGTGGGCCAGGTTAGGGTATGCCAGAGAAATGGCGGAGAACTATCAGATGGCACTGGAGGCTTATGATAATGCATTGAAACTGGAACCGAACCACGCAGAAGCAAAACGCGGGAAAAATAAAGTAAAGCAGCTCCTCGGCTAATGAAAATTGCCCTCTATACCCTCGGCTGTAAGTTGAATCAATGTGAGACAGAAGCCATCGCCTCGGTTTTAAGAGAACAGGGATATACTATTGTTTCTCTCTCTCAGGATCCGGATCTTTGTATTATTAATACGTGCACGGTGACAACAAAAAGCGAACAAAAGGCGAGGAGAGTTATACGTTCCTGTGCAAAAAAAAATAGTCTGATTCCTGTTATTATAACAGGGTGCTATGCCCAGGTCGAGCCGGATGAGTGTACCCGCTTGTACGAAAATGCAATTGTTGTTCCACAGGATAAAAAAGATAAGTTATTGGATTTTTTTACAAAAATTGATGATTCCGTTTTTGCACACTTAACCCCTCCGGAACAGAAAAAGTATATTATTGATTTCATGTTAAAAGAAGAAAACACACCATCCGATCCTTTTGCTTTTAATTCCGGACATTTTGAATTCCATTCCAGGGGCTTTTTAAAAATACAAGATGGCTGTAATTGTTTTTGTTCTTATTGCCGTATCCCTTATGCCAGGGGCAGGTCCGTAAGTCTCTGTCCCGAAGAAATTTTTAAACGAATTACGCTCATCGAGCAGGCAGGGTATGGTGAAATCGTACTCACCGGGATAAATATATCAGCCTATAATCATTCCGGGATGCGGATACATGAACTTTTAAAGAGCATCCTTTCCCTTAATGGCAGAGCACGGTTTCGTCTCTCTTCTCTGGAACCCGAGAGTATCGATGAGGACCTTGCGGAAATTCTTTCACATCCCCGGATCTGTCCCCATTTTCATATTCCTGTTCAGTCAGGTTCCGACCGGATACTTGCATCCATGAAAAGACGATATAACGCACAACAGGTGAGTCGCGCGGTTCAATTATTACAGGAAGCCCGGCCCGGTTGTTTCCTTGGAGCGGATGTCTTGAGCGGGTTTCCCGATGAACAGGATAGCGACCATGATCTCACCGTCTCCCTTCTTCAGGAGTGCGGTTTTTCCAAATTGCATGTATTCCGGTTTTCACCGCGGCCGGGGACAGCTGCATACTCGTTTCCTCACCGGGTGAGGGATGAGACGAAAAAACGAAGATCACAGGACTTGCTTATCCTTTCGGATAAGCTTTTTCAGGAATATAACGCGCGATGGAACGGAAGAATCGTAGAAGTATTGCTTGAAAAAAAACAGAAATTACAGGACAATAATCTCGTTACCTGTGTGGGATTATCCAATAATTATATCCGCCTTGCTGTCAGGGATATTCCCCGGGAATCTGCTTTCAGCAGAAATCTTATCAACTGTTGTATTGAGGAGCCGGAAACTCAGGAAGGTCCGGGGAAGGGGAAATATATATAATTTTGTTTTTTCCTGAAGATTGGGATATATTTACATTGAGGGAGATAACGAGCACCCTGAAAAGGGAAACTCATAACGCTCTATCTTATAAATCAAATAAAAAAAGTATCTAAAAAGAGAGTACAGCCGGAGGAAATACTATGAAGAAATTATTAATCATGAGGGTGATACTTTTTCTTATTGTCCCTCTTTCACTTTTTCCCCGGGATGATACGGACGTTCATATCCAGCCGGCTTTTCTCCCTTTTTGTGCTGATGTGATGGGAATGGGGGGAGCGTTTACCGCATCATCCAAAGGCTATAGTTCCCTTTTCTATAATCCCGCGGGATTTGCCCTGGGAGATTATTCACTTACCTTTGTCACCGCCGGTCTCTATAGTTATATTGATCCCCTCACCTTTGTGGGATTCTCCAGGATGGATCAAAGCGATAAAGTCGAAACAATCACCCGGAAGATTCTTTCCGGAGGATATGGGAATGGCCTTCATGCAGGAATAGGATTTGTTAAAAGCGGTCTCGGTATCGGGGCCTCATTTATCATGGATTCAAATCTTAATGGCACGGACACACTCGCCACAGCAACGGGAAGTGTTCACATGTCTCTGGGATTTATCCTTGGTTATGCTCAAAAATTTTCCTTTTCGGATATGATTGTGAGTATCGGTGCTGATATTCGTCCCATGGCCCGGGTATATGTTCCCGTATCGAGTGAACCTGTCGCTGATATGCTGACGTTGTACGCCGGCGGGTGCGGAGATCTTTTTGAGATTTTAGAGTCAGAAAATGCACTCCATGGAATTGGGATTGGATTCGATCTCGGGGTTATTACTCAATACAAGAATCTGAAATTCGGGGTCTCTGTCCGGGATATCGGAGGAACTCAGTTCGATTACCGGGAAAACACCTTTGGAGATGTCATCGATACCGTAGCTCAATCCGGTATTTTTCCTCAGAATGGAAGCAAACCGGATGGAATATATAGAATTCCCATGAATGTCAGTGCCGGAATTTCATATCATCCCGATTTAGGGAGTTTGTCAAAAACAATTGATCCCCAGGTGCATTTCGATCTCGATGATATAGTAAATAATTTCATCGAAGAGAAAGATTTTTTGTTGATGCTTCATCTTGGTGTGGAAGCTACACTTTTTGATACGCTTACTATAAGAGGCGGATTCGCCCAAGGTCATTTTAGTGCCGGTATGGGAATTCATCTCCTTTTTCTGGATGTGGATGCGGCGTTTTTTACACAGGAAAAAGGCCGCACACCCGGAGACATTCCATCAACCTGTTCTCTCATTGAACTGGCAGTCCGGATGAAATTATAAACAGAATCAGGGTAATACCATGACGCAGGTCCGGTCCGCACCCGGAAGAGGATTCTAAAAAAAATACTATTACTAAGGTATAGGTGCACAATGTGCCGATTATTATACTGACAACGTTATAAATGCCTGGTTTAATAATCAGGATAGTAGTTCCGATTATCGTATGGATTTAAAAAAACGATTGTCATTTTCTGTTACTATTCCTTTCATTGGAAGGCGGAATTAATTACAATAATACAATGATAGAAAATGACAAACTCAAAACAGTTGAGTATATATTGAGAAAGGGGCTGATATGAAAAGGTTCTTCATATATCTCATGATAAGTGTCATCTGTGTTTTTACAGTGTTCATGATTGTAAGCTGTCAGGATGTTTTCACTACCGGATTATTCAGCTTTATGCAGACAGATCCGGCTGATATGTCAAGATCGGAACTCATCCGGTATGGATGGGATGTTATCGCCACCGGTGATAATAAGAAAATGCTCGAGGCTTATAATGCCGTGAAGGATATGTACGCGGATAATACGGATGATGGTGAATTAGCCTACCTCGCTGCAAAGCTGAGGATTGAAATGAGCGGTCTTGCCGATTTCATGATAAATCCGCCGGATGAAACGATTATTGCCGAATATAAAAGTGAGTTGAACAGTGTCTATATCATGGAGGCTGCTGATTTTTTTGTTATAGCGGACTCAAATGATATGGTTTTAAATGCCATCGATAAAATCAACTGTGGGATCGGACTGCTTCTCTTCCTGTCCGGTGGAAATTTTACGAACATGGAAACAGTGGATATCGCGAATCCCGGGGCACAAGAAGTAATCGGGGCCGGCTATATTACCGAGGGAACCGATAGTCTAGGACCTGATTTTTATGATCTTGTTATTTTAGCGTTTTTTACGGTCATTCCGTAAGAAGGGAGCAAAGTGGAAATGAATAACAATAAACGGAAATGGCCTGTTTTTCTGATTGTCTTTCTATTACTCGCAGGCGGTGTATCGGTGTATGCCGAAGGAACCGCGGAGGCCGGTCTTCTCCCTTTTAACGCCCGGCTTGCTTCAATGGGTGGGTTTCATCCGGCTTTAACAGATGATACAATGACGATATTTACAAACCCCGCGGGGTTTCGTTCAATCGAGTCGGAAATTCTTATTTCCGAAGTAACCCTCAGCCTTACCGGACCGATTTTTAATATTACAAGTGCCTTTATCTCCGGTGGAGATTTGGATGAAAACATCGATTTATTAAGCGAAATTACAGGAATTTATTCCCGGATGGAACTCCTTGGGCCTGTCTCCTTTGCCTTTGTGGGGCAGGGGCTTGCTGTCGGTTTTTTTAATTGGACAGATGTAGCCTTTGATTCGAAAGGCTCTTTATCCATGTCTTCCACTGTTATGAGTAATGTTCTTATAACCGGGGGATATGCCTTCAGATTTCTTTTACCCGGGGATAATACCATCGATCTCGGGGTTCAACTCAAGGCCCTGGTCCGCGGGGCGGCAAATTCGGATAGTACGGCAATAGAGCTGTTGTACAAAGCATTTGATGATCCATTGAACCTGTTATATATGGGGGAATTTGTTCTGAGTATCGGGGGGGGTATTG
>JAFGRV010000072.1 GCA_016934975.1 Spirochaetales bacterium
TGTCCGGTTATGCTAAATTAAAACGCAGTAGCGTTTTAATAAGGAATCCGGAGCGGGGAGCCCGGCCCGGAGGGGGCGCCAGAATGAAAATTTCTGAAGATTGCATTTATTTGTTGTTTTTTATGGTAAAATCTATTAGTCTATATAACCAACTCTTATTCACATTTAAAAACGCTGATAAAGCAAACGGAGGAACTATGAGTGAATGTATACAATCAAAAAATATGAAAAAATGTAATTGCAGTTATGAACCCTGCAGCAGAAAAGGGAAATGCTGCGAATGTCTTCAGTATCATATGCGGATGAATGAGGTTCCCGCCTGTTTTTTTCCGGATAGTATTGAGCGGACATATGACAGGTCCGTAGAAACATTTATACGGTCTTATCAAAAGAACGGGCGAATAGGGTAAAAGCCCCGTCACTATCTTCATTTTTTTTTATTTTTATACTCACGGAAAAGACTTACAAACCCAGGGTTTGTTTTAATTTTTATCTCAGTTTTGAGTCCTTTTACGTCGAAATATGAAATAAGGAAAAGTATTGTATTAAGGAGCGTAATTTATTATACTAGACACTGAGAACAAAGTGAGCGGTTTATATCAACGGGCACTATACATATTAAACCAGGATCATGAATCCACTACTCAGACTTCGGGTGACATAACATTTGACACCGATTCCGGTATATCTCTGGACGAACAAAAACAGATTCTCAAGCAAATTGAAAATGTTGTTGCGGAAAACCGGATAACGGTAAATGATGAAGTTCTTAAATTAAAGCCGGAGAAACGGGGAATTCTTTTCCCGATTCTTATCAATTCAATCGGAGTTGTTCTTACTGTCGGAGTATTTTTTCTCTTTCAATGGTTTTTTTCCAGGCAGGTACAGCAAATTCAACTTGATACCCAACTGTATTCAGGGGGGGACTCAAAACTTATCAGTAATATTAAAAAAGAAGCAGAAGAACGACTGAGCGAAAAAGAGCGGGAAATTAACACTATACAGGAACAATTGGAAAACCTGGATAATGAAAAATTAAAACTCCAGGAAAATATGAACTCCGAGATAGAAAAGAGGAACCGGGAACTCGAACTTGAAATGCAGCGCGTTCTGGACGCCGAGCGAAAGAGATTAAACGAACAGGGAATATCAACGGAAGATATAGATGCCCAGATCGAGGAGATCAAAAAACAGAAGGAGCTTGAGAACAAACAGGAGCTCGAATCGTTTCAAAAAGAAGTAGAAGCAGAGAGGATCAAACAGGAAAAACAACTTGAAGAGCTCGAAAACTCATATATGCAGAATCTGGAGGGACTTAACTCTGAAAAAGCGAGTTTGGCAAAAGATCTGGAACAAAAAGAAAAGGAATTACGGGAATTCGAAGCAGAGCAGAAAAACCTGGTGAGAGAAAAGACGGAAGCGGAAACTAAGCTCAAAGAAATGGATGAGCAGCGGAAAAAACAAGATCAGCTGAATGTTCAGATACGGGGTATGTACGAAAATATCAATGCCCAGATGAAAGCCGGAAATTATAATGTCGCCCTTAAAAGCCTGGAGGAAATGAGGGGTTTTTTCTATGATAAAGCGACGGCAACCCTGCCGAGTATCCTTGCCCGGCGGGAAGTAGAACTCTTTATTATCGAATCCCTGGAAAACCTTATTCGTGGAGAACTGGCAAAAGCAGATATTGATACTGCATCCTTGATTGAAAAAGCAAATCTTATCACCAGTATAAGCGCAAAGGCAAATGAAGCGGAACAACTCTATAAGCAAAAAGACTTTGCAGGGGCTCAAAAACGCTATGAAGAAGCCCTTGCCATCATTCCGGCGATTGAACAAAGCTACACGAATCTTACGGCGATGGAAGTAACCCGGAAGAATCAGCTTTTTGCAGACTATTATACACAAGCAGAAACATCATACAACGATTCAAAATATGCCGATGCACTGGAATATTACAAAAAAGCGATTAAACTCTTTCCAAATGATGCTGCCAAGGTTGATACGATGATTACCAGGATCATGGAGGCCGGATATAAACTTGCCGGAGACGAAGCGGCGATCGTTGAAGATGAAAAAAATGCAAACCAGCTTTTAAGTAAAGCAAGCCAGGCATTACGAAATGAAGACTACAAGCTTGCAATTGATTATTATGTGGAAATACTTACCAAATACTCCCGGACAACCCAGGTTAACAGCGCACGGAATGGGATTAACACAGCCATTACGAGGGAAAGAGAAGCATTTATAAAAGAAATGAATGCAGCTATCGCCGAAAAAGATAAAACAATCGCAGAAAAAGACGCATTAATTTCAGAAATGGATAAAACAGATATAATCGCAAGTATTACAGGTAAAGCAAATGAAGCGACAAACCTTTTTAATAAAAACGATTTTACCGGTGCAAAAAGATTGTATAAAGAAACTCTGTCAATTATCCCGGAAGTAGAGAAAAGCCACAATAACATAGTATTTATCGACGATGCGGCAAAGAATGATCGTTTTATCAGCTACTTTTCAGCGGCAGAAACCTCTTATGCGGCTGAAAATTATAAAGATGCGATCGATAAATACACCGAGGCGATAAAACTTTTTCCTAAAGATCAAACTGTGGTAAATACTATTATTTTACAGATTATGGAATCCGGATATAAACTGAAGGGAGATCCTTCAATACTCGACGAAGAGGAAAAAGCGGCAAACGAGCTGATTATTAAGGCTTCCGGAGAATTACGGAAGCAAAATTATCAAGGAGCCCTTGATGCCTATTTTGATATACTCGCACGTTATCCCCGGACATCAAAAGCCATCAGTGCTCAAAATGGTATTAAAACGACGATCACCCGGGAAAAAGAGGCCCTTGCAAAGCAACAGGAAGCAAGGTTTGCAGAACAAGATGCCCTTATAAAGGAACAGACTGCGTCACTCGCTGCAAAAGAGACTGAAATATCCAGGCTAAAAAAAATAGAACAGGATTTTACACAAAAAATTACCCTCCTTGAAAAAGATAAAGCAGAGATGGAAGCGGAACTTGTGAGCTTACGGGAAAAAGTAGCAAAAAACAACGAATCTGCCGGGACAACAACAGAACCGGATCTGCTTCGTACCCCGGATCCGACACCTGCACCTACCGAAGGTTCAACACTTTCCCCGGGTGAGACAGGTATCCCCCTTTCAGAAGATGAAGTCATTATATCAAAAGAGGAGATGGACGAATTTAATCGACTGAAAAAACAAATAAGTGAACTTAAGGATCAGTACACACTCTATACCAAACAAGAAGATGAGATCCTTGCAAAACAAGGTACCCTCGGCTACCTTAAAACAAAAAACCTCCTCGGTGATATTTTAAACTCGGCATTTACCAAAGAAATTTTCCCGGATCTCTACGAAAGAATCAAACGGTTTGATGATGCCCTGGTGAGTGATGCACAGAAAGATGGTCAATATATTGCCGTAGACAATATTTTAAGTATTATCTATAACCGGTTAGTCCTTGATACGAATGATGACCCCGCACAATACTGGAACACTTTAAGAAAAGACTATTCGGAAGACACACTTTTCCTTGATCTTTTAGATGAACTTGAAGACCTGATGGAAAAATAAAAAGCTGCCATAAAATGAAACTTTACATTCGTTATGTAGTCTCTCTATAAATTTAAAAAAAAAATCAAATTTCACTCATTATTTCTTGCATTCCCCGGGGTGAATGAATATTATTTAATTCTACTCTCTAATTAATTTTTATTGAGGGAGGAATCATGAGTATTAAGAGTAAAACAGCTACTTTAACCGACAATCTTTCCCGTGTATTAAAGCAACTTGTCAATGAAGGCATCATGATATACGCTTATCATTGGGATCCACCTCATCTGGACCTTTACCTTGGAGACGAACAACCGTATTGTCTGGAAGTGACACAAGGTATGATGGAGCAGCAGGAAGATTCACATTATCTTAAAGAATGGATAAAAAACAGGATGCAAGGAGTCCTGCACTCATAGCGACAATATATTCCCCCTCACTCGTGATGCTGCTTTAGAAATAGCCCACCGGTTCGGATGATATCATTTGAACACCTTATAAAACAATTAAAAAATAAGTTGCCGTCTCATTTTTTTTATTTTATATTATTAATAGAAAAGCCGCATGTAATGGATTGATTTGTGCAGAAATCAGCGATTGCTGCACTACACTATTTTAGGTGAAAATTGTTTTTATTAAAATAAAGAAGTAATGTTCACAAAAAAAGAACTTGTAAAAGAAAAAAAATGAACATAATGAAAAAAGCAGAAATAAGCAGTATTCTTTTTGAATATAGCCAGGAGATTCCCATAATTACTCATCTATGGAATGATTTTGTCCTGGAACTCCGGATAGAACATCCCTCAGAGGCAAATCTTGTGAAAACACAACTGATTAATTATTGTGATGAACTTCTTCGAGGTGTTATGCTCATTATAAAATGGGATAAAGGAGAGAAAGTTATTATCTGTTAGATATAAATCTTTTATACGAACGTAAACTGCCTGAAATTAATGTATTAAAATTACCCCATAAAAAAAGCCGGTTTATTATAACCGGCTGTTTATGATTATAGCAAGAAAAGTTAAAGTGGGCGGTACAGGGCTTGAACCTACGACCTTCTGGGTGTAAACCAGACGCTCTCCCAACTGAGCTAACCGCCCCAAAGAGGTTCACACATTATCATAGTTTATATAAAAGTGTCAAGCATCTTTCTATAAAATTATAATGTTTAAACCCTTTTTATTGAATCCTTTAAAGAATATGCTCTATTTATTCACCCGTTCAACATATTCTTTCGTTTCCGTGTTTACAAGTATCGTATCACCTGTTTTTATGAACAGCGGCACCCTAATCTCAAGCCCGGTCTCGATGATTGATGTTTTTGTCGCCCCGGTTACCGTATCTCCCTTTATCGCATTATGGGCTTCTATCACCTTAAATTCCATCTTATACGGGAGAATGAGATCGATAGGATTATTCTCCCAAAGAACAAGTTGATACGTATCACCCTCTTTAATAAAGTGTCTCTTTTCTTCTATTGTCGCAGCCGGAATGACATATTGCTCGTAGGATTCTGCATCCATAAAATGAGAACTTTCAGCGTCTGAATAAAGAAATTGAAAATTCCGTATAGCAACATCAATATCCTCTAATGATTCCTGAGACTTAACTGTTTGCTTAAGGACCTGTCCTGTTATCAAATTCTTCAATTTTAATCTGACAAAAGCCGATCCTTTGCCCGGATTTACAAATTCTCTCTCTGCTACTAAATGAGGACTATCTTTTACAAGAATAAAATCCCCTTTGGAAATTGAACCTGCCTTAACCATATTGCTCCTCTTGTTATATAAAATTATCTGTGTAAGATACACGAAAAAGGAAATAAAATCACCCCCTCAATTGAATTTATACCAGTAATTATCATAAATAATCTGTCAATTCCAAGGGCTACACCGGAACATGGGGGATATGAAGAAGTAAAAATGGCAGTAAACTCCTTATCAACTGCAGGGACAACAAATGCATTTTTTTTTCTCTCCGATTCGTTATGTATAAAAGTCTCTATATTTTCCCGGTCAATTTCTTCTGTATAACAATTGGCTATCTCAATACCTGCAATATATAATTCCCAACGCTCATAGTAAAGACCGGAGGGATCCTTTTTTGCCGGAACCGGCATACACACAGGATAATCATAGAGAACCACCGGTTTATTTTTTGGCAACTGAGGCTCTACATAGGTAAGAAATAATTTATTAAACACTTCCTCTTCCGTCGAGGAATCTGTGATTGAAATATCCAACTCTTCACATAATTGATGGCTCCGGGGATCAGGAAGCAATGCATCCAAATCAACATGAAGATATTCCCAAAACGCTTCTTTCATCGATATCCGCAAAAATGGAGGTCGTATATCGATGGGGATTTCAAATTCACTATTCCTCAGGAGATAATTGAAAAATTCTTCCGTAAAACGTACGGAATCCATATAATCAGCATCCATAGAGTACCATTCACACATAGTAAACTCCGGATTATGTAAAACACCCTGTGTTTCACCGTTTCTAAAGCATTTGGTAATTTGAAAAATATTCGAAAAACCTTGAGCCACTAACCGCTTCATCCAAATTTCTGGTGAAGGAATAAGGTAGAAGAAAGATTTATCCCCATATCCATCACTATACTCAGTTTGAAAGGCTTCAATTGCCGGTTCAGGCAAGAGAAAAGGAGAAAGTATTGGGGTCTCCACTTCAAGATAATTATTTCTAAGAAAAAAATCTCTTACATTACGGAGGAAAAAAGCTCTTTTTTTCGCAATTTCAATTTTTTTATTCATATATACTCAAATGTAACGTTCAAATGGAATGATACTTCATGATTTAAAAATCAGGAATTTATAAAAGTGTCAGGATATTCAGAGTAACAGTTCCCGGGGGATAATAAGTTTGCCTGATCGTATTACCTGATACGGCTTTGATGTCAAATCTAAAATAGTCGATGCAATAGTTTCAATAGAATTCCCTGAATCGACAATAATATCAACCTCATCTTCGAATTCAGAAACAATATCATTAATATTGTTTAATGGTTCCTGCCCTTCCCGGTTCACACTCGTTGAATATATAGGTTTCTGTATTGTTGTAAGGATATTGATTAAAAAAGTATCATCGGGAACACGCACTCCAAGAGTTCCACCTTCTTTTAATGGTATGATGAGAGTAAGAGGACCGGGCCATAACGCTGCAATACGGGGAGAAAGGACAATATCGGAGTAATGCCGAATCCATCCGGGTTCACCCAAAAGCTGTACATAAGGTTTTCCTTTTTTTCTCCCCTTTATGGAACTAATACGGGCTTCCGTTTCCGGGACGATCCCCACGAAACCATAAATAGTATCACATTTAAGAATTGCAACCCCGCCTTCTCCAAGTATTCGTGTAAGAATGTTCAAACATCCGGGATCAGAAGATTTAATGATCATATTTTTTTCTCTGCCTTACTAAGATAATAAGAACAATGATAAATAAACTCAAGGAAAAACCGATTATTCTTAAAAAAATATCTTTATCCGGTCTTGTTCTCATGTTCTTTACAATATTTCCTACCTCATAGTGGTTATTAAATGAAAAATCACCCTTTAACACGATCATATTTTCTTCAGGATCATAATACCCAAGTTTTCGTGCTAATATTCGAATGACCTGGGGATTTGTTTTTAGCATTTGAATTTTCTGTTGTAATTCAACATTTTTCTTTTTTAATTCCTCTATATTACTTAAAAGGACTTCCCTGTGATCTTTTAACTCAAGAAAAGTGAAATACCCGTCATTACCAAAAAAAAGGATAAGAAAAGAACTAAAAATTATTCCTACATAAAGAATGATGAGAAGGTGATAGAACTTCATGCCAACTCCTTACCTTAAGTATCCCGACAATATAATAAATTGGCAGGATTTCCAATTATAGAGAGTTTGTCGTTTTCTTATTTTATTCCTTTCATTACGCAGGCTACGCCCGAAACCCAAATAATCAATTTATTACAAGCTTACCGTTATGAAAATTTTTGATTTCACGCAAACCTGCGTTTCGCTATTATTCCACATATTCTTGTTAAAAAACAAGAATATGTGGAATAATAGCATAGAAAGGCATCATTAAAACCTCTATACTATCAAATACGGCTATTGGAGCTCCTTTCTTTACTATTATACTCACTTTATATACCTTTCTTACTCTGTTTTCTTAATAATTGATGTTATCCCGCAACCTCCTTTGAGCACAATGAGGAAACAAGGCCGGCCGATAACATCAATCCGCTTCATATAGTGTATTTTGAAAGTGATTCTACCAGTATTAATATCTCTATAAAAGATTAAAATTATGATTGGTAACATAGTATACAAAGGATAATACTTGACTTTGAGAGGGTGATTGCATACATTATCTTATAGCAGGGAACCCCACGCAAAATTTGTCTATTGATCATGGTGGTTTTCTTTTGATAATTACGCTTGCATTTCCTTTATATTAGGATTATTATAAAAATAGGGAATCGGGAGGGTTATGTGGGGGAAAAAACAAAGATTAATGGACAATTCTACCTTTTTTATTCACAATAATAAAAAAGGTATGTAAAAAACTTTCGAAATCCTTCCGATAATGATACTGACGAATAATTTATTTGTTGGTACTTCCGTTAATAATGGTCTGTTATTTCTTTCTAAAGATGGAAAGGAATGTGAAGAATATGGCAGCCAGTATATAAGGAGTATAAACAGACTAGACAAGAAATTCTAGAGGAGCAATAAATGGCTGGTTACAATGATACCCCAAATAACGGACTCGATGGTACGATAAGTGATTCCTTAACTCAAGATGATATTAATGATGATGCAGGCGATACTGCAATAAAGGATGATATGCTGGAAGAATATGGCGTGTGGGTAAAAGTAGAACCGGAAATAATTGAAGAAGAAGAACAGGAACAAGAAGTGGAAGAACTTGAAGATTTTGATGAAGAAATGAAAGATAAAGAAAAGAAGGATTCAGATGTAAGTGAAGTTTCTGAAGATGTAGATGATATTTCTTTCGATAATCTGGATATTCCTGAAGAAGAAAATATAGAATCCCAGGATTTCGAAGAAATCTCTGCAGATGAGTTGGATAATATTGACTCATTATCCATGGAAGAAATTGAAGAAGATGAAAATCTCCTTTCAGATATAGATGAGAATGAATCCTTTGACAATACTAATACTATTGATGAGTCCTCATCAGATGAGTCCTCATCAGATGAGGATTTAGAAGATGACCTGGATGATATAAATGTGGATATCGATCTTGAAGCACTGGAAGAAGACGTTGCGGAGGATATTACGGCCGAAGAATTTTTAAATGGTGACAATATTGATATCTCTGATACAGAGATAGAAGAAGATGAATCCTTTGAAGAATTGGATGATTTATCCCTTGATACAACGGAAGACTCGATAGAAGAATCGGAACTTGATATATCGGAAGAATCTTTCGATGAATTGGAAGAATCGGGGCTTGATATATCGGAAGAATCTTTCGATGAATTGGAAGAATCGGAACTTGATATATCGGAAGAATCTTTCGATGAATTAGATGAATCGGGGCTTGATATATCGGAAGAAGCATTTGATGAAATGGAGGAAGCAATCCCTGAAAATAAAGAAGATGGAACAGAAGATATCGAATCTTTTGAAATAGAAGATACAGGTGAATTTATTGAAGCCGGTGAAGAACCGATAGATCTGTCAGAAGAGCCATTAGAGGACGCCGGAGACCTCATGGAAACCTCAGATGAACTTTCTGAGAGTAAAGAAGACTATAGTGAGGATGAATCGGATTTGGATGAAATTGATATTGAGGATTTTGAAGAATTAGAAACAGCAGAAGAAATCGGAACGTCGGATTTAGATTCGGATCTTGAAGATATCAACCTCGATAATATAGATGAAGAAATCGAATCTATCGTAGAAGAAGATCTCCTTGAGCTCGAAGAAAATGAAAATGAAGACCTGAGTGATGATTTATCTTTTGATGAAGAAGAAACATTGACAGATGATGAAATAGAAGTACCCTTATCCGATGAAATAGCCGGGGAAGAGCAATTCGATGATTTAAAAACATACGAAACCGAACTTAAAGAAATTAGCCCCAAACCAACCCATTTTGATTCGATTGATACCTCATCTATTCTGAGTAAAATCGAGAAAGAACTCTTATCGATAAAAGACGAATTATCACTTCTTAAAAATGAATTATTAGAAATTAAGAATCCCATGAATAAAAGTGCGGGAAAAAACGAGATCCGGATTACGGCTCCTGATACAACGGGTTTTTTTGATAAAGAAGAAGATGAAACAATAGCACTTACGGGAAACGAATTAAATAATATCCTGAACACGGCAGATATCACGGAAGAAGTAGCAGAAGAATCAGTGGTAAGTGAAGGTGACGAAGACCTTCTCCAGTCGGAAGGTATGGAGATAGAAGATACTCAGGGGGAACAATCAAAATCCTGGGAAAGTTCCTCGCTTATTAATACTATCGAACTTGAAGAATCCCCTATCGAAGAGACCTGGAAAGATACCCCTGAAACCTCCAACTTAACGAAAGCAGACAGTATGATCGAACATATTGATAGTTCGATCGGAGAAATTGATAAATTTGATAATGAAGAAGACCTTATAATCGAAGAAAATCCCGAGAAAATGGACCATAAAAAACCGGCAGGCGGGACAGAGATGTCAATCGATGAAGCGATTGAGCTTGAGATTCCCGAAGAAGAAGTTCTTAATGTGGATTTTGAGTCTTCGAATTTAGACGATGAGGATATAAAAGAGGAAATCGATTTTGATGAAGAGGATTTTGATTTAGACACTTTCGATAATGATGAATCCATGACAGAATTAGCTATTGATACCGAAGAAGAATCATTCAAGACGGACATAGAGCAGCCACCCTTAAACAAAGATGAAATAAGCGAATTCAAGGATGAATCTGCAATAGATGATTCAGATATCGATGAGCTTCTCCCTGAAAATGAAGATATGATAGAACTCACGGAAGAAGTCTCGGAAATACCAATAGATGATGATTTCGCATTAACGGAAATAGAAACTGATACTGAAGAAATTGGGGAGTCAGATGAAATTATAGAAGAATTTATCCCGGAAGAAGAACTTGAACTTGAGCTGCCGGATGATGATTTCGAGGGCCAGGATGTAAGTCTTGAAGAAGCTGATAGTCTTGAAAAAGAAATCAATGAAAGTCCTGATGAATCCGGAATTGATACAATAAAAGATAATGATATGGAATCTGAAGATATTGAAGATGTTGATCTTTCCGATTTTGATGTTGATTTCTCTACAGGTCCACCTGAGACCGATCAGAAGACCACTAAAAAGAAACCGGCTCAACCACCGAAATCTGAAAAAGATATGATCGTAAAAGAAGAATTGACGGAAGATAACAAAGAAGCCTATGTCCTTGAAGAAGAAACAATGGATTTGGAAGAACCGATAGAGGAAGACTTAACTTCAGAGGAAGACTTAACTTCAGAGGAAGACTTAACTTCAGAGGAAGACTTAACTTCAGAGGAAGACTTAA
>JAFGRV010000537.1 GCA_016934975.1 Spirochaetales bacterium
CATTTACCCAATCCTTGTTTAAAAACAAGGATTGGGCGCAATATGTCACTTTTATTTCCTTCGGTATGAATGAATGGAAATGAAAACTGTCCGGCTCTACAGACGGTATAAACAACTGAAATACAGTTACATGAGAAAACTTCCGGGAAAAATAATCTTGATATTTTAATCATCAGGAATTATTATAATAGAAGAATGAAAATGAAAGTTAAAATAATACTAATCATAATATTATTTCTCCTGGCAGGGATTACTATTTTCGCGATGGGCAGAATGTATGATGTTAAGGGAATTGTTGTGTTTCTTGATGAATCGAAAAAACATTGGTTTATGCAGAATCATTATGAAATGAATCAGGAACATTACCCGGAATTAGGAACACCTGTAGAACACGCTCAACTCACCTTTTTTTATGATCTTGATAAAAAGAATTTACCGGTACGGGATTCGGTCTGGCATAAAACCATATTTACAAATGAACAAGGCATTTTTAATTTCTCGGATTACGGACCCCCGTCAAAAAAGGCGACTATCGGCGTAGAGGTTGTATGCGATGGATATGCAACTTCATATTTTACCTATACGGATTACATCAACCGTGAACACTATTTTTACATCATCCTGGATAAAACCTTTTGACTTCAGTGTTATATTTTTATTAATTGAGGTTGTCCCGCAACCCCAAACAAGGCTGGCCAATAACATCCATCCGCTATATATGGGGTTCACTTTGATACAACTACACTATATATAATGTTGATTGAAAGCAATTCCACAAAAAATGGAGTTATTGGACAGCCTAAATTATGATTTTCAGTAAGTCTTATCCGCCTATTGTACAAAGAAAAAAAGAACCGGATATTCCCGTCAGCGTGACATATAAATGACCGAAATCCGTGTAACGGGTTGATATGCATTGCCATGTATCAACAAATAACAAGGATCCGGTGATATTATTGGAACATGATGAAGATTATATAAAAACGCATATAATATGGCCACATGGTGTTCAAAAAACGAACACATAGAGATCTTAAAATAAAACTTGATAAATAAGCAAAAAAATGCAATAATAAGCCAATCGATTTTCTCTACGGGGCAATGGCTTTCTTTTTTTCATATATAATCACAAAACAAAGGAGTAAAATAAAAAATGAAAAACAAAGTATTATTATTTGGGATTGCAGTAGTGATGTGCACTCTGCTTCAATATGGCTCCGCTCTGGATTTTATCGGGAATGTTTTCGGAAACGATAAAGTCCCTGATAATTTCGCTTCCTATTGGAATCAGGTCACCCCTGAAAACGGGGGTAAATGGGGTTCCGTGGAAACAAAACAGGATGAATATTCATGGGGATGGTGTGATGCTGCATATAATTACTGCAAAAGCAATGGTATCCCTTTTAAACAGCACACATTCGTCTGGGGAAATCAGGAACCAAGCTGGATCGCCAGTCTCTCCAACAGCGAAAAAATGGCAGAGGTGGAAGAATGGATAAAGGACTACGGCCAACGGTATCCTAATACCGACTACATCGATGTAGTAAATGAGCCCCTTCATGATCCCCCGTCATATCAGGACGCCCTCGGCGGTTCGGGATCTACAGGCTGGGATTGGGTTGTCTGGACCTTTGAAAAAGCACGTCAGTATTGTCCCAAGGCAAAATTGCTCATCAATGATTACGGTATAATCAGTGATCCGGGTGCTGCCAATAATTATCTGAATATCATCAATATATTATTAAACAAGGGGTTGATAGACGGCATCGGTATACAATGCCATTCATTCAACATGGACGGCGCTTCCACAAACACCATGACCCAGGTTCTCGATGCTCTGGGTGCTACCGGATTACCTATTTACGCATCTGAGCTGGATATCACGGGAGATGATAACACGCAGTTGCAGCGTTATCAGGAAAAATTTCCCGTGTTAGCCGATCATCCCTCGGTAAAGGGAATTACCTTCTGGGGATATATTCAGGGATCCACCTGGGAAGAAGAAGCCTATCTGATCACGGAAAGCGGCTCCGAACGTCCCGCATTAACCTGGCTTAAGAACAACTATCTTCTCCGGACTAACGCCACACCTGCTCCCGCGGAAACACCGATTCCCACGGAAGTCCCGACACCGACGCCTGCTCCCCAGAATGCATATAACACAGTGGAAGCGGAACTGTATGTGGAAATGGACGGCATTATGGTGGAAAGTTGCGATGAAGGGGGAGAAGGTGTCGGTTATATCGAAGATGGTGATTACACCGCATACCTTATTGATTTTACAGACGGGGCTTCCGAAATGCAAGTACGTGCGGCGAGCGAAAACTCCGGTGGAACCGTGGAAGTAAGACTTGACAGTCCGACGGGCGAACTTCTCGGAACAATAAATATCAACGGAACAGGCGGCTGGCAATCCTGGCAGACCTTCAGCGGAAGCGTTCAGGATGTCAACGGACAACAGTTAGTATATATGGTTTATACAGGCGGGGACAGTTACCTTTTTAATGTTAACTGGTTTAATTTTACGCCGGGCAATGGTGTAACAGCCCAGCCGACAAATGTAACAACACCGGCACCCGGCGAAACGCCAGGTCCGACATCAGCATCGACATCTCCTCCCGCAGGCGGGGACTGTACAAATGTACCTGTCTGGACTGCGAGTGATATTTATGCAAACGAAGGAACAAGAGTACAGTACAACGGCAATCTGTATGAAAACAAATGGTACTCCCAGGATCAGAACCCGGAGCAGAATTCAGGGGAGTATGATGTATGGATTTATCTCGGACCTTGCGACAGCGGCATTACCCCGGATCCCACTCCCGCGCCAACCGCGGTAAATGAAACACCCGCTCCCACATCTCCTCCCGGAAATTTGGGAGACACAAACAGTGACGGCACTATCGATATTGTCGATGCCTTGCTCCTGGCACAATACTATGTGGACCTCAATCCCCAGAATTTCACAGCGGCAAATGCGGACACCAATTGTGACGGGGCAATAGACATAGTGGATGCATTACTCATCGCCCAATATTATGTACAGCTCATAACTCGATTTTGCTAAGAAAAGTTTTTGAAAAAATAACAGACTGCCCTGATAATAGCGGGGCAGTCTGATAATTTTAACTATGAAAACCGGTAGTGCTAAATAAAAACAAAATAAAGTATATTGATGATTAATTTCATTGCTGCTATTATTTCTAAATAATGTTAATAAAAAAAATACTAAAACAAGCTCTATCATATCAAAATAAAGATAATAAAGACGAAGCTTTATTATTATATGGAGAAATCCTTAAGATTGATCCTGTAAACCTATGTGCACTGAATAACCTGGGTATAATAAACCAGGAATCAGGCGACTTCATGAGTGCGGAAAAATACTATAAAAAAGCATTAAAGAATAATCCCCGATGCATAGAAGCAGAGTATAATCTTGGTTTACTTTATAAACAACAGGGACACAAGGAAAAAGCAGTAAACGTTTTTGAATCGATTTACAGAAAAGCTAAACGCCGTTCATTAATACAAGAGGCAAAACAGGAATTAAAAGAACTCACAAATAATAATTATGATAAATGTGACCGATGCGGTGATATTTCAATACTTGAAACAGCTTTCAGATATACCATTCGCGGAAGACTTTGTCCTGGTTGTTTTGCAAATCCAGGATTTTTAGCCTTTTTTGGAAAAATGATATGGACAATATTTGGTATAGTACTCATTCTGCTGATGGTTTCAAAATCATTATCCAAACCATATCTTCCTGATATTCTTTTCATTAATATTATTATATTTTTTTTATGGTTTTTTATCCTTATATTCTTTCATGAATTCGCTCATGCTCTGGCATTTTATTACCTGGGTGGTAAAGTTTTCGAAATAAGCATTGGATACGGAGCGCTTATTCTTCAATTAAAAATAAATAATAAATTTATTTTAAGTATCAAAAAGATTCCGGATGG
>JAFGRV010000538.1 GCA_016934975.1 Spirochaetales bacterium
ATTGGTTTTATAGTTTTATACCTAATAGTCGTACAAAACAAATTTATAAGATCCGGCACTATTCGCTTATTGTATTATATTTGAATCGTATAATAAGAAAACCTGTATTATTTAGGATAAAACAAGGTAAGAATTATAGGTAATAAAATTGATGATGTTATCCTTTGTATTGTTTTTTATAATCCGAAGGAGACATACCCGCATATTTCTTAAACTTTTTATAAAAATTATCCACATCCGAAAATCCTGTTTGTTCAGCCGCCTCATAGACTTTTAATCCCCGGAGAAGAAATTCCTTTGCCTTTTCGATTCTTACCATATCGATATAAGTATTAAAATGATGTCCGGTTTTCTCTTTAAAAAGCTGGCCGAAATATGCACTGTTATAATGGAAAAGTTCGGAAAGATTTTTAAGTTTGATATTAGTATTATAATAGGTCTCGATGTATTCAATCACTCTTTTAATCACGTTTTCCATGGGTCTTGTGGCAAAAAGTTCAAAAGATATTTGTAATAATTTTTCTTTAATCAGCGAATACAGCTCATCAATAAATTTTACTTCCGAGATTGTGCGGATAATTTTATCATATTCGGAAAGAAGATGATACATATCCTCCCTGGATTCCGCTATACGCTTAATAATGGTGTAGAGCATACGTAAATATTTACTTTTAACATTTTCCTCTTCCTGTCCGGTGTTTAAAATTTTCGAATGCAGCCTCGAAAGTATCTGCTCTATCTCTTTTTCCTTGTTCATATCCATAGCCATATAAAGCTGATCTGTTAAATCGGCTTCGGAAAATTCGGTATCTTTTATTCTTGTTTTCGTGATGAAGGGAGATGCAAATACGACATCGCTTGTTCTGTAAAAAAAACGTTTACTCATTGCCGCTTTTATTTGCTTATAAACAACACATATCTCTTTATAGGTGTCCGCTTGTTTACCGATATATAGTGTTATATCTTTATAAGCGATATCTTTTAAAGATCTTACTAATCCTTTCATGTCATCCCCAGAAGACGGGATTATTTTTTTTTCGAAAAGTCCGGTAATGACTCCATCCACTTCAAGTATATAACCCGGGATTCTTGAAATCATTGCTTCAAAAATCAATTCTTTCATTTTGCTTTTCTGCACATGTGTCAGTAATGCCGCCTTGTCCGATTCAACCATAAAGAGCTGATATGATTTCCAGATCAGTGAATTCTCCCGGCATCTTTTTTCCATTTCATTATCATCGGTTAATTCCCCTTTAATGAGTGAAATAAGAAATTGTTCCATAACGGTATGACGGCTTTTTTCCACAAGTTCATTTTCTTCTTTTCTTCTTTGGAGTTCGGACCGGATCATGATTATTTTATCTCGTAATTCATTTTCATCGACAGGTTTCAGAAGATATCCGTCAACTCCATATTCTATTGCTTGTTTCGCATAATCAAAATGAGAATACCCGGTGATAATAAGTATTTTAACCATATTATTGCTTTTCTTTATGGCTTTTATCATATCCAATCCATTAAGTCCGGGCATTCTGATATCTACAAGAACAAGGTTCGGTTTTAATAAATTATGTTTTACGAGTCCTTCATCGCCATTGTCTGCTTCACCGCATATGGAAAAACCCAATTCCCCCCAATTGATAAGGGATTTCAGATTTTCACGGATATTTCTTTCATCATCAATAATCAAAACAGTGAACATTTTATTTACCTCCGGCATTCGGTAGTATTATTTCTACTTTTGTGCCTGCGTTTTCCATACTCTCGATAGTGAGACCATAAGGTATTCCATAATAAAGCCTGATTCGATGATGCACATTAATAAGTCCGATACCGTGGGGACCATTACTATCAGGGTATGTGCTTTTAAAACTTTCCTCCATCTCCCCCTTAAATGATAAGGCTCTTTTAATCTTCGCAAGTTTTTCCTCTTTAATCCCCATACCATTATCTTCTATAATAAATAGTATTGAAGAACTCGTAACAGAAGATGAGATAATAATCTTTCCCCCCCCGATCTTTTGCTCAATACCATGGATAATTGCATTCTCTACAAGGGGTTGAAAAAGATGAGGTATAATTTTAAATTCTTTTATCGTTTCACTTATTTTAATCTCATATTCCAATTTTTCTTCGAATCTGTATTTCTGAATTTCAAGGTAATGAAGAGTAAATTCAATTTCAGATTCCACGGAAACCGGATTCTGCTGAATTTCCAGGCTTTTGCGCATTATTCTTCCCAGGGATTTTACAATCTCTTCGAGCTCACCTATCCGGTTGGACCTCGCCTTTGCCCTGATTGTTTCCAAAGCATTAAAGAAAAAATGCGGATTAATCTGACTCGCCAGCAGTTTAAACTCCATATCTTTCTGCTTTACTTCAAATTGCTTTTTTTGAAGGTCCGCCTCATACACTTTCTTCATAAGTTCTTTCAGACTGTGAATCATTTTCATAATATCTCGAGATAAATACCCGATCTCATCTTTACCTTCCAATTCAATAGAGACATCGAGATTACCTGAAGCAATCTTGTGCATTTCCGTACCGAGCAGCCGGATTCTTTTACTTATAAAATACTGGGAAAAAATATAGATAAGAACGCTCGAGACGATAAGACAGATGAGTACAAGGACAAATCCGGCGGAAAGCATATTCCGTTTGTTCGTATTCAATTGCTCCATCGGAAAAAGAGCGATAAAAGAGAAAGGTGTTAAAAAAGTGATCCCCTCGATAAATTGTATTACCTTATAGAATGATTTGGCATTTATTGTTACGGTATTCATTTTCTCGTTAAAAAAACTGCCGGATGACAAAAGCAATTTTTCCTGTTCTATGTCTTTCCGGATATCCATTTTACCCCCGGAAGATACAAAGCTTTTCTCTTCGTTCCCCGGGGTGTTCAGAAAAAGCAGAATAAAAACAGCTTCTTCATTTAATAGAGATGAGAAGATGTCGGTATCAATATCTACCGTGAGAATGCTAAAGGGCATACCTTCGAAGAAAGGCATGGAACGCGCGAGGCGGAGAAGCGTTTTGCCCATAACTTTGTCCGGGACGAGTGACCAGACAGGTTTTCCCTGATTTCCTTTTGCCTGTTGATACCAGAACGTTTCTTCTACCTGTGGAGTTACATTCATAAAACGCCAATTTTCTTTAATTGTCACATTGGTCGTGTACACCCGGATAGAAACAATTTCCTTATAAAGCTGTAAATAGTAATCAAAATCCGTATATTTATTGAGTACTTCCGTTAACTCAAACAGCGAGGTAAAATTATTTATCAATATACTTTTTAATCTTTCATCCACATAAAATCTGTCGGAAAGCGTTTTTGCCGTTTTAAGCGTATCAATTATTTTTTTTTCGATTCTTTCGACATCAACAAGAAAATTCCGGACGGTAAAATCTCTTGTAATATCAACAGTCCGGTTAATAAAAATAACACCGAGGATAATAACCGGGATAAACACTGCTAAGAAAAATGAAATAAGGAGCTTTACCCGGATATTTAAATTATTGAGTAATTTATTAAACTTTTCAATCAACTTCTTCATACTATACTATCACTTTTCCCAATAAATTTTACCGGATGGATAATTTCTTATCCACAACAATAAACAATATCTACTCTTCCCAAAGCTCCATTCTTTCTTTTATTAATCGGGTAAACTCGGCCTCAAGTTTCTCAACTCCTGCGGCCAGAAGCTCGGATTGAAGTGCATCCCATACGGAATCAAATTGAGCCGGATCTGATAATATTGCCTCAATCACCCGTTTTCTTATAATGCTTTTACATTGATCGAATATAAATTGAGCTTCCGATTGGGATGGAAGGTCCATTTGCCAGGCAACTCCGTAAGGCCTTATTGGGAAAATATCCCGGGGGGGGAACAGTTCCTTCCAATATTCTACCCCATACGCAGCCAGAATCTCTTTTTCATAGACGGAATACTCTTTACTGATATCCTCTTTCCATTGCGGAACAAAAGGCTGTCCGCCAGGATCCAATACACCCCGGCCATATTCGGGAAAAGGATAATTATAGAGATTGATACCTGTTGTAATACTAAAATGAGGCTCTCCCCGGGCTTTTTCCTGGTCAGGGGTAAAATACCTTATACCATCGTTATCGAGAAAATAATCGATTCCTTCAATTCCCCAATGGGTGAGGATCTGCCCCTCATCACTGCAAAGATAATCAAAAAAACGTATTGCCGCGATAGGATCGGAGCACTTATCCGTAATCCCGATTCCCCATCTGGAGGTATATGAAACCGGATAATTAAGGGAATGTTTATATTCTAAGGAGAGAGTGATGGGAAAAGCACCAAAATATCTATTTGACATCCCTTTTTCGTTCAATTCCGTTGCCACCTCCTGAAAATTCCATATTGCATCGATAATCGCCAGAACCCGTCCCGATGAGAGTTTTGAAATATATTGATCCCGTGACTGAATAAAACTTTCAGGATCTAAAAGCCCCTGATC
The DNA here is from genome assembly GCA_016934975.1 of Spirochaetales bacterium. GTDB lineage: Bacteria > Spirochaetota > Spirochaetia > SZUA-6 > JAFGRV01 > JAFGRV01. The sequence continues at coordinate 4,489 of JAFGRV010000538.1, forward strand.
ACTCATATGATTAAGCCACCTGAAATATTCCTTTTCAATGGGCCGCCGGTGATGAAGGATAGCTTTATATGTATCCGGATCAACATAAAACTCTCCATCATCCGGCGCACCGGTTGCGAAAAGTGCCGGATTCGTCACGGAAATAAGGAAAAGCCAGTCATCCGCAATAAGAGACAATCCGATTGTCGGATTGCCTGCAATCTCCGGATACTTTTCTCTATAATTACGGATTGCATTCTCATAATCCTTAAGTGTCCGGAGCCGCGGATATCCAAGATCCCGGACAACCTCTAACTGCAACATAAAACCATCCCGGACATCCCACATTTGATCATTCTTCCTGAAAGATCCGAGGAAATAGATATAGGGATTTTCCAGGGAATAACGGAGTTTTCTTAAATCATCTCCATAGAATTTCTTTATATTTGGTCCGTAGTTATTTATCAAGTCATCAAGGGGAATAAAGGCCCCCGCATCAATAAATTTATTCTGGGTTCCTTTTGCATACACAATATCCGGATATGTCCGGTCTGCAAGCATGATAGGCAGGTCGGGATATGTTCCGCCGGGAGTATATTTCACATCAATAGAGACACCTGTTTTTTCCGCTATCTTTTTTGATATTCGATTATTCCGGGACCATTTGATTTCCGATTTCTCGGCTATAAACATACTTAAAACTATGGATTCATTCTGCCGGTCCGAAGATTCCTCGTCATGATCCTCATTTTTTGTCTTATCACATCCTGAAAAAAGAAGCAAAAGAGATAAAAAAATTACAACCAGGACTATTTTTTTCCCCACAGAGACCTCTTATTAACCGTTATTTTCTAATATACGCCTGCTTATAGTTTACTGAATATAAAAAGCGAAATCAACCGAAGAAATCACTCCATTCAGGTTTTTTGAACCGGGAAGGGAGAACGTAAACCTCATTTCTTCTCACAGAATTGATTTTTTACAAGTAGTTGTTATTAGCAATTTACCAGAGGCCAGGGAAGTACTCCGACGCAGCTTATACTCGCTAATAGGCGAAGTAAAATGAGAAATCTCACCTTTAACTTATAACATTGTACAGGGATGTACAACATTAGATTAATGAGCATTGAAAATTATTTTTAAGCCAAATTGCTACACCATCATCATCATTACTACCGATTATTCCGGAAGAGATTTCCTTTAATTCGGGTACTGAGTTTTCAACTGCATAACTTTCATCAGAAATATTGAACATTGGTATATCATTTAAAGCATCACCGAATGATATAAGTCTTTTAAAGTTATAGTTCTTTTTAAGTTTTTCGATTGCAAAAGCTTTTGTTGCTTTATGTGGCATAATTTCACACCAAAATTCATCTCTATATAATTCCCGATGAAGTATACAATTAAAATTCATGTTATCTTTCAAAGTATTATATATTGGCTGTAAATCTTCTTCCTCTCCAATACATGTATAATAAAAATTATTTCCATTATATAAATCAGGTTGAAATAAAAGTGGATTCAGGCGTTTACTTCCATTTCTATTCTCTATATATCTCCTGACACCATCATTTTCTTTGTCGACTAACCATGAAACCTTCTCCACTTTATCAATAAATGAATATACCAAAGGGAAAATATTGTGATTTGAAAGAAGATTCGAAATATATTTCTTTTCTTCGCTGCTAAAATAAATTGAATATAGAATTTCTCCTGTGTTTGGATTTATAGTAAACGCTCCATTGTACACTATTAAAGGGTAATTAAGTTTTAAACCTTTAGTAACAATAGAGGCAGAAGATAAAGAACGTGCTGTAGCATAAGTAAAGTCCATACCTTCATCGATTAACTTATTAATAATACTCAAACTAATCTCTGAAATTTTATCTTTCGTATTCAATAAAGTTCCATCTAAATCTGAAACATATAAAGTTTTTCTTCCCGGACTCAAATCCTGAATAATATTGTTAAAGGGCAATCTTTTACTCCATTTTTTTCAAAGACATGGATGGCAACCATATACTTATGCTTATGTTTTACAGATCGATCTTGTTAATTCGTCTCCGGTGACGTCCGCCTTTAAAGCGGTTTGCCTCGGTGGAATAGGTACCGAAGTCTTTCACCCGGAATCCTTTGGTCTCAAGATGAAGTTTCAGCATTTCTTTATACTCATACCCGGCATGGTCGCTCGCCATGGCAATCGTTTCCTTCATTTTCTTCCTTAGTGTATTAAAATTATTGAATAAAAAATAAAATCTGAGGATTTCATTATAAAATATTATTCTATTTGTATAAACCCTTTATTTCGTTTACACATTAGATTTTCCGGGGAATTCATATGATTTATAATTCCATAAACGGGAGTGGAATTTTACTATTGATTAAGACGGATTTTAAACGGATTTTTTATGAAGAGCTGTTTGATTTTTTCTGCTAACACTTCCGTTTACTTCTTTAACAAATTAAGCAATTCCACCCTATTCTGCACTTTACACTTTGTATAAATATGTCTTACATGATTCCGTACAGTGTGAGCAGATAAAAACAGTTTTCCTGCAATTTCTTTTATCTCTAATCCCTTTGTTAAATATTGTACTATTTCCTTTTCTCGTGGGGATAATTTGTACTCTTTACATTTCATCTCAAAATCAAGAAATCGTTTATCCCCTTTTTTTCTTATAACTGAGTATATCTGTTCTTCGATCTTTTCAATCTCTCTTTCCTTTGCTTTATCTCGCTGTTTTAATATCGTTTCAATCTTTGCCTTTACTTCTTCGATATGAAAAGGCTTAAAAAAGTAATCAATAGCACCCTGTTTTAGACTCTCAATTTTTTCCGTTCGGTCTGTTTTGGAAGTAAGGAAAATAAATGGTATGTCTTCATACCCCTTTTTGTTACTAAGATTATTGAAGAACTTATGACCATCCATGGTTCCCATCATAATATCGGAAATAATAATATCCGGTTTGGGAATATCCGATAATCTGTCCAGCGCTTTTTGTCCGTCTGTCGCATGGTAAACATTATATTTTTCAAGTAAATTCTGCTGTAAGAAAATAAGAAGCTTTATATTATCTTCAACAATCAAAATCGTATATTTATCGGCGTCATAGGTTTCTTTAGCAAAAGTGATA
>JAFGRV010000539.1 GCA_016934975.1 Spirochaetales bacterium
GTATTGTCGGCAGTAGCCGACTTCCGATTATTCGTATAAGGTGTATTATAAGAATAATACCTGCCTCATGCAAGCAACATTTGCTTTTATTGAGATAATGATTGTCTATTAATTCTAATATATTTAAATGAGATAAAACATTTTAATTCTTTCAAAATATCTGAAAATCAGAGAATAAAACAGGTCTATTTTACATATTCCACTTAACATTCTTTCATAAATATGGTAATGCTTTTATATATTCATCATAATCGATGTAAGAAAATGACCACCTCCACCGGAGGTGGCTTTCTTTTGGTAGTAACTATGAAACTGATTATACAGATACCTTGTTTTAACGAAGAGAATACCCTTCCCATAACCCTCAAAGATCTTCCCCGCGAGGTAGATGGCTTTGATGTCGTCGAATGGTGTGTGATTGATGATGGCAGCACAGATAAAACCGTGGAAGTTGCCAGATCCCTGGGGGTCGATCATATTATCAGCTTTAAATATAATAACGGATTGGCCCGTGCTTTCATGAAAGGCATCGAAGTCTGTTTAAAGGCAAAGGCAGATGTCATTGTAAATACGGATGCGGATAATCAATATTATGCCGGAGATATACCGAAACTTGTGCTTCCGGTTTTAAATGGTGAAGCTGATATGGTCATCGGCGAACGACCGATTAAAAAGATTAAACACTTTTCTCCATTTAAAAAAATATTACAGAGAATCGGCAGTTTTGTGGTTAAAACCTTAAGTAATACAGATGTTCCCGATGCTCCAAGCGGCTTCCGGGCTATTTCCAGGTATGCTGCAATGCATCTTAACATTTTCAGCAAATATACCTATACCATGGAGTCGATAATTCAGGCAGGCAGAAAGAATTTAAAAATAGTCTCGGTTAAAATAAGAACAAATGATGTTACCAGGAAATCCAAACTGGTAAAAAGTACCCTCTCGTATATTTTTAAATCGATGGTAACGATAATCCGGATCTTTGTGGTGTACAACCCTTTCCGGTTTTTCATGATACTTTCCATACTTCTCTTCATAGGCGGGATAATTCCCGGCATCAGGTATTTAATCCTTTTTATATACCGGTCGGAAAGCGGTCATATTCAATCTCTTATTCTATCGGCTATATTGCTTATTATGAGTGTTCAAATCGGGGTATTGGCCTTTATCGGGGATTTAAATGCGGTAAACAGGAGCATTATGGAAGATGTTCAATACATGTTAAGGAAAAAAAATTATAAGGATTACGATAGTGGGGAAGATACTGCTAAAAGATAATATCCCGGTTGGCAATTTAGATGACAAATACACTACCAGAAATCCAATAGGCAAGTACTTTATTCAGAAATTTCTTACAACTGTTACAGACATTATAATGGCATATAAAGAAGATATTAATTCCATAACCGAAGTCGGGTGCGGGGAAGGGTATATTTTAAATGCTATATATTCAGTTGCTCCCGGGATCACAATGCGTGCCTGTGATTTTTCGGAAGAAATAATTGAGATCGCCCGTACACTCTTTCCTCTTCTCGATTTTTATGTAAAAAGTATATACGATATCGGACAGGAAGACAGGGCTGATTTAATCGTATGCTGCGAGGTACTGGAACATCTTGAGTTCCCCGAAAAGGCATTGAAAAAATTGGCGGAAACAACCAATAAATACTGTCTCCTCACTGTTCCGACTGAACCGCTCTGGCGGATCTTAAATATGGCACGTGGTAAATATATACATGATTTTGGAAATACTCCCGGTCATATACAGCACTGGACGTATCATCAATTTATAAATCTCGTACGATCCCGTATGGATATCATAGCGACAAAATTTGTTGTTCCATGGACAGTCGTTTTATGCAAGAAGAAGTAACAAATTGAAAAAATCAAAAATCATTATTAATATCCTGGGATATATTCTTATCGTTCTTTCTCTTATTTTCATCATTTATACACTAAGAAAAATCGATTTACGTTTTCTGTTTACCGGGGCGGAACTTCCCTTTCTCCTCTCCCTCATTCCCCTGGCGGTTCTCTATTCGGGTATTTTTGTTGTTCTCGCGATTAATTTCAGTGTCTTAATGAGTTCGATAAATAAAGAGAAAAAAATAAATCCGGATATTATCCCAAATTATCTGAAATCAAATATCGGTAAATATCTTCCTACAAATTTGTTTCATTTCGCCGGAAGACATATGTTAATAAATAACCTGGGATACGAAAATAAAAAAATATTGATGGGCAATATAATGGAGTTCATTATGCTCATTTTTATTTCACTTATATTGTTACTCGCCGGCCTGATAAGTACTCTCATTCGCATTCCTCCCGGCGTCATTAAAATTATGTATCGAAACAGGATTTTATTCTCAATTATTGCATTCGTATTCCTCGCCGGGGGCATAATTCTCCTGATAAAATTTACATTAAAAAAAATAATTTCATTTATCAATTCTCTCTTATCAGGTTTTAAAATAAAAACTTTATTTTTGCTCCTTTTTTCATATTCTTTATTTTTTATTTTTACCGGAACAATTTTGTATATTATTCTCTGCCATTTCTCCGGCAGACCATTTGTATTGAAGGATTTCTTCTATACAATTTTTGCTTTCTCTATTTGCTGGCAAATCGGTTTTATCAGTCCCGGGGTTCCCGGCGGGATCGGTATCCGGGAAGCCTTATTATTAATGTTTTTTTCCGGTCCCTACGGGGATTCTATTGCATTTTCATCGAGTATTGTATTAAGATTAATCACAATTTCTGGTGATGTGATTGCTTTTTTATACGCTTTATTAATAAATAAACTAATTAAGAAACGCAGGGAATTAAAATGATTAAAAAGATTTATAATAAAATTATAGTATCCTTTTTATTGAGATTAAAACAGGGAGCGGACTATATTACTTCTCACTGGATAGAACTTCTTACGAAGCTTATATATGTTATAATTCTTTTTGTTCTTATCCAGGCTATTTTTGCCTTCAGTTTTAAGGCATGGCTTTATCCTATCAAATTATATCATTATTATGACGAATGTTCTTATATCAGCATGGCGAAATATTTTCGACTCTTTTCTCCGGTCACTCTTTTCAAGGATTACCTTATACCAGGCAAAGCCATCCCCCCGGTCTATCACGAATTCCACAGCCGTGCGATTTACTGGTCATATTTTCTATCCCTTCCCATGAAATTTTCAACGGACGTTGAATTCTTGCATATTTTCCGGGCACTCTTTCTTACCATGGGTACTTTAATATTTTTCTTTATCGGTCACAAGTTAGGTGGAATAACCGGGGGAGTCGTTGCGTCTGCATTCTGGATTGGAACGCCGATTCTGAATTACTGGGGAAAATTCTTTATGACAGGCATTCCATCCCTTGTTTTTATCGCGGCGGGATATCTTTTTCTTCTCTATTCCGACAGGTGGCGTCTGAGCGCCCTTTTAGGCGGATTTTTTATCGGTATCGGCGCATTTACCCGTTTTACGACAATTCTCATCGCCTTTCCAGCGCCGTTTTTTATCCTGGCAACCTATTTTAATCCCTTTAAACGAAAAAATTACCAATTAACAGGGGAATTGGCGAAAAGTCTGGCGGGATTCGTTTTCGGAACTCTCCCCTTTCTCGCTTTCAGCGGTTTACTTTATAGAAATCCTTTGCAGCCCTTTAATGCCGCACGTTCGGCGGTAAACAATTATCCGGCGGATGATCCGGGGTATTATATCCGGAATATCTGGGTGGAAGTGGGACCTTTGATGAAGATAGGCGCTCTTCTTTCTATTATTGCAGTGGTGATCCTTGCCGTTTCCTGGGGATTCAAACAGATTGCTCTCAATGAAAATAAACGGAAGACTCCATTACTTCATCTTGTCTCTTTTCCCAAAGGATTTGTTTCCGGGATTCTCTATTACGGTATTATCCTCGTTTCATTAATTCTCGCCGCATCGATCTATTTGATGGGAGTAACAGCGATACCCCACAAACTTCCAAGATATATTATCGGGGCTGTTGTTCCCCTTATTATTATCGCGAGTATAGGATTCGGTGCGTTTGAAAAATTAGTCCTTCAATTCGTGAGGATTCCTTTGCAGCGTATTACCGACTCAATAAATAAAGTTTTCATAAATGCCGCAAAAAAAATAAAAACAATATCTATATCCGGCGAATTTAATAAAATTAAAAAATCGATTATACGGTTTTATCTATCAATAAAGAAAGTCCATATCTCATCTTTCTTCTACGCATATCATTATAAAAATGTACCTCTTTATTTTAATAATCTTATAAAATATTTTCAAAAAAAGTTACGTTTTCTCTTTAGTATATGGATCATTTTGGGTGCCGCTCTTATATTAATTATCAGCCTTGGTATTTTCTATCTGAAAGAGATTCCGATAAATGTCTGGAACTACACGATGAACAGAAGCTTTGATTTTAAATATATCATACCCGAAGACGTTGCAAAGAAAACATTAAGGCATTCATTACGGCGGTTACAACCGGAGTATAATTTCGCATCCATGACCTACGAGGGAATTTCATGGGACATGAGTATCAATGAAAAACTGGCTCTGATTGAAAAAGACCCTGAAAAAGGCTATAGTACTTTGAAATATTTATACAATTCTTATCTGGATTTATTCGCGGAATTAAATGCCCTTATGAAGCCGACGGAAGTCTATTATATTGATAGAATTTCCAATATTCCCTTTACCCCCGGATATATCTCAAAAGCATGTATTTGGCTTGATGATTTTCATCAGTATGGTTATTCCTTATCAACCCTGATACGAAAAGGTTTCTTTCCTTATCAGGGATATGTTGTCGTTCATAAAGACCCGGGAGAAGAATTCTTTAAGAATGATGACTCGGCCACGGAAGGGGATGATGCAAAAGGTTATGATTACTTTCGATCAATGAATCGACCTGCCGTAAGACAGCATACGAGTTTCTCTTATGTTAAAAGTGTCGGCCGCTTCGAAATCTACCGGTATAACGGAGGAATACCTTTCCCCTACTTCCCGGGAGAAACGATAAAGACTGATGAAATAACCACGAAAAATAAAGACCACCTGGAACCTATCGAAGGTAAAAAGGAAAACAAGATATTCATGTTCATAAAAGAACAGTATGATAAGTATTTTGAATTCTGGAAATACCTTGATAATAAACCGGAAGAAGCGGCCCCGTCGGAAAAATAAGCATGGCTATTTCTTTGTCTCTTCGTTTGTAAATGACTCCGGGATAATTATGTCGTTATGGCTTTGCAGTGAACATACATCCTTATTATATCAGCTTTCCTGTTCCACATATAATTTCCGCATTTCACGACGCATTATTTTCCCGCTGGGGGTAAGAGGTATCCGCATTCTCGGGACATGGATCATTCTTAAGACCCTGATCCCGGTATTCCTTATAATCTGTTTTCTGATTTCTTCTTCGAATTCTTCTTTGCATGTGTGAATTAATCTATTTATATCATACATAATGATCAGTTCCGAGGTAAAACCGGTTGATTTTTTCATAAGCGCCGGAAAACAGACCGCCCGTAATTTCCCATAGCTTCTGCATTCGGTGATGATATCTTCAATTTCCTGACAAAAGAAACTTTCACCATTAAACACAAAAATATCATCTTCCCGCCCCATTAAAACAGTCGTATCATTGACAAACATGCCGATATCCCGGGTATTATAATATCCGTCTTTATCTAAAATATAAGTTACTTTGCCATCTATCAGGGCATTCGCGGCTACCGAGTCGCCTTTAATAAGAATACAACCATACTGTTTATTTGCTTTCTTTTTTATCTTTATTTCCATATTCTCACATTTCTGACCGGTTGACGCATAATCACGGCCATCAATTGTCATGATTTCATATCCCATAAATGGTGATGAAAGACTCACTCCCAAGGTTGCTTCAGCTGTACCATAGCATGGAGAAACGACCCCCCTGTTTAATCCGTGGTTCCCTAATAATTTTTCAATCTGCTGAATCGTATCTACTTTCACCGGCTCCATACCGAGTCCGAGCCATTTAAGGGTATGAAGATTAAAATAATATGTTTTATTCATGTCATATTCTTTCACCATGACATCCAGGGCGGAATTGGGTAAAGTGGTAATTTCTATACCCTTTTCGGAAAGGTGTGACAGGAATTTAAAAGGTTCCTTTTCAACAGAGAGGGGAGAAAGTAAGAACAACTTCGATTGCATGATTAACGATCCTAGAAAATAACCGATCAGCCCGATATGTGAGTAGAGAGGAAGACAATTTGCCGCTTTAAGGGTTTTAGGATTCACCTCGAGACGATCAAACATATCATAGATGCCGGTAAAAAGATTTTTATATGATAGTAAAAGGCCCTTGGGGTTTCTCGATGAGGCCGACGTATATTGTATGAGGGCGACATCATCTTCCTTAACACAGAGATGTTCCGGAATACTTCCGGAAAAAAGGGATTCTTTTTCCTCCAGTTCTGAAAACGAAATGAGGGTAAGTGGTTTTTCCGTGTGAGCAGAAAGGGAGGTGATCTCATCTTTCTCATTTTCATCACAAATATAGAAGGAAAAAAAGGGGAGAATATTTTTAATATGATGTTCGAAGCCGGTATTATCGGTCAGGTAATCTTTTGGCGGAACCGGAACAGGGACGGCACCAACCCAAAAAAGGGCCGTCAATAACGAAAGAACAGATGGCGTGGTTTTCGAACAGATCATGACCTGATCCCCGGCAGAAATACCACACTGCCGAAGAATTCCGGCAAGACGACCGGCTTTTTTATACATGTCTGCATAGGAGGAATATTCCCAGCATTCCCCGGAATCATTACATACGGAGATTCCTCTTTCAGTGCAGTTTTTTAGATTCTTCCAGACTTCGGAGAAATCCGATCGTAGGTGTGTGGAATAATCAGTCTCTTTTTTTGTTATACTCTCAATATTATTGTTCATAACATATCCTTTCTATTTTTCTTTCCTAAAATCTTCATCCGAACTATTTAAGAAAGTTTTACTATTTTCTTCTCAATTTTTTGGTTACATTAAAATATTCCCAAAGAATTGGTTTTTTTAAATCCTTTAAACCGACCGCTATCGTTTCCCATTTTTATCAGCGAGATATGATATTATTCAGTCTCTTTACATTACGCAGGCTGCGCCTGTAACCCAAATGATTAATTTATTACAAGACTGCCGTTATGAAAACTTTTGATTTCATGGGAACCTGCGTTTCGCTATTATTCCTGATATTCTTGTAAAAA
>JAFGRV010000540.1 GCA_016934975.1 Spirochaetales bacterium
AGATCCCTGGTAAACCAGTAAAAATCTTTTGTTATTCCCGAATGAGGTATGCCGGAATCCGTATCATTTAAATTAATAGTGGAGATTAAGTATGGAGAGCCATCCTCTACTCGTGTAATACCTATGAATAAACGGGGGATTTCATAGTTGCTATCCCCGGCCCATATACTCATAAAAGGACTTGCAAAGGAAACGGTATTTTTCGATAGAGAAACACCCAACTTATAAAAGGCGTTATTCCAGTGGTATTCCCAGGTTTTCTCAAAGACTTTCGCGTAATCGAATTGTGTCACGGGAAACGGAAGAATCATCTGAACAATTTCACTTGTAAACATCGCCGCAATTACCGGGGAAAGATAATCCTTGCCTATAATATCATTGGATAAATATCTTATAATAGAATCTTTGGATAAATTATGTTTCTTCTTCATCTGTTCAGGAATTTTATCATAAAAATCCTGAAAATCTTTATCGAATTTTATCAGAGTATCAAAAACAGTCCCGGAAAAGGTCCCCCCGGATATTCCATAAATGCCGAATACAAATTCAGAGAAAAGTGTATGCTTTTCATGTAATGCGGATAAAAGTCCCGCACCCCAGTATGAGGCCCGTATTCCCCCGCCTTCGGATAGGATTAAAACAAGAGGGAGGCGTGTATCCTTTTGTTCTTCACTTTGCCGGGCGGTGTACCATTTTTCAAAATACTCATAGAGGGTTTGAGTTCTTTTTACCGGTTCATCCGGATTGTTCATTATCCTGACATTTTTATTGCTGTTAAAAAGACTAAATGCTGCAATAATGATAAATAAAAATAAATAGAGAGGGAGCCCGGTCCGTTTACTTCCCATTAAGATCCAGTAACACACGGGAAGCCAGATACCAAGACAAAGGAAAAGGGTTGTGACACCATCCCCAATAAATATTGTAAATTTTATGGGCGAAATAATGAAAAGAAAAAGAAGGATAAGGTAAAAAACCGTCGAAGTGATGAGGATGAGACGTGTAACAAGAGGGAGCCTGGAAAAAGAAAGGAACTCATCTTCCGTATCATGTTTTAAATGTATAAATTCTGTTTGCAAATGATACATCTTTCTGCGGAAATATACAAAAAAGAGAAACAGAATTGTATAGATAAAAAAGACACACCCTAAAAGTATCAATTGAATACCACCGGTTTGGGACACATGATAGAGAGATATGCCATTCGAAAGAAAAGCTATACCAAAAATAACAAGAGCAGTTCCGCCCAGAATCCGTGGAGTATGGACAACAATCGCTTTCTCCCATGGCTGTAAAGCTTCCGGCCAATAGTCCAGGTAATAAAAAACCCGGGCCCAATACCAGATAAAAAAAGCTAATACAAATCCGGCAATAGAAGTGATGATAAACTGGTATAATGCGGCAAAATTACCTAAAGCAATAATTGCATCTTTTATCTGGGAAACTCCAAAGAAAAGAATTGCCGATAATATAACCATGATGAGACTTATCCGGGCTGTCATGAGGATTTTGAGAAAACGATTAATAACATCCCAAATTTTCTTTATCTTCGAATGAAATTTCATATAATACACTCCTGTTATGTTACGGATTATTATACTCACAATGTTATGAATTGTCAGTATTTCCAATTATAGTGAGTTTGTCATTTCCTTTTACCATAATTAATTAAGAACACTTAATTAATGAAAGGAAATGACTTACTCGAAACGGCTGAATCTACCAAAGCCGCTCATTATCCCGATAAAAGAAGCATAATTCATTGATCTGAAAAATAGCAAGTAAAATATGATAATTCAGGTTGTCTCACAGCCTTAAACATAATAATTCTGTTCGATAACCGCACCACTTTATACCGAACTTCACTTTTCTCTTCTTGATATTTTGAGCTCAACAGCTTATCATTTATAGAACTAAGGTTATTGAGGATGACAAGGAATGCCGTGATGCAATTATTTGTAGAGAGAATCAATAGTAATTCACTCTCTGTAAAGATTCATGATACTCTCTTTTTTTAAGGTGTTCACAATTTTATATACAGGAGATACACTTTTGGAACGAAATAAAATTATTATCTTGAGCGATATTCACCTGAGTAATGCGTTGGAGAACAGCTGGTTTGATTACGCGAGAGCTCCCTTACTTATCAATTTTCTTACATCAATAGCTTTGCGGAGAGAAGTAAAAGAGCTTGTTCTTCTGGGAGATGTTTTTGATTTATGGCTATTCCCATTGGAAGAACCACCCATGTCTATCGATGAAATCATACGTAAATGGGATCCGACCGTTATTCACGCATTAAAACTGTGTATAGCAAATTTACCGGATGTGTATTACATTCCGGGAAACCACGATATGAGCGTCACATCGGAAGATTTAAAAAGTATCCATTCCAATGGAAAACACCTCCAATGGATTACCCATGAAGATTATAATAAAAAATATAGGGTTGATGGAAAAAACTTGGTACACCTTGAACATGGGAATTCGGTAGATCTTTTAAATGCTCCATATGAAGGTGCGGACGGTTTGTACGGATTGCCTATCGGCTATTTTCTCACCCGGATGTATGCGACAATACAATCACACATAAAGAAAAGGGAGTCTGTCGAGTCGAGACAAAATAAAGTAATACAAAAAATAGGGAACCGGATAAGAAGTGAAATGAAAAAGAATCTTCTCTATCATCATAAAAAATATATATCGACAGAAGATTCGGAAATCGGCAGCTTATTTATAAAAAGCATGATCGATATACAATTCATCATAGCGCATCAACAAGGGAAACAGTTGACAGACAATACGATCATCACCTTTAAAGATCCCGGGAAAAATATTACAATCGGGCAGCTCAAAGAACATTATCATCAATTATTACCTATATGGTTTAAAAAGTGGGGAATAGAACTCCTTAATACCCTGTTAGTCTCATTACATCCGGACGGTCTTCGGTGGTACTCGAGAATTCTGGCCGGTGAGGGCAAGGGAAAAGCGATAGTTATGGGTCATACACACAAAATTGAGTGGAATTATCTTTTTAACAGGAATTATTCAAATGACGGCACCTGGTGTTCAAAGACGAAAGATAAGTACCCGTCATATAGTGAAATTGTCATTCATCCTCAAAGTATTGAGACTTCTCTATGGCAATGGGATGGTTTTTATTCAAAGAAACGTGGTTCCCGGAAAGCAGCATATTAAACATCTTCTTTCAGGATTTTTCCTGTCCATCTGTCTTTATCTGCCCAGAAAGGACATAAAGGGCATTTTTCTCCTGACGGATAATCAACCCCTTGCTCATGAGGACACCCGATAATTTTTTCTACTATCACGATACTTTGGGCACAATATTTTTTTATAAATTTGTAAATTTGTTTGTTGATAAG
>JAFGRV010000541.1 GCA_016934975.1 Spirochaetales bacterium
AAAAAAAAAATTTATTGCCAGAAACTCTTATCCCTTCTTTCACTTCTCTTCGGCGATTACAAAATCCTTTATATATTATTATTCTTTTATACCCGGCCTTGTAATATTTTTATTAATCTTTCGGCAAATATTTCCTTTTCCTGTTCCTTCCGCTATCGTCCGTAACAAAAGGCTTTAATTATTTATCAGTATATTATCCAATCATTATTGATAAAATATTTTACATAAGATATATTATGCAGGATAATAACTATGAACATACATAATATACGAAATTTTTGCATCATTGCCCATATTGATCATGGAAAATCGACCCTGGCCGATCGATTTATCCAGAAAGCTAAAATCATACCTGACCGTGAATTCCGCGATCAGATCCTCGATACAATGGATATTGAGCGTGAGCGGGGCATTACCATAAAATCGCAGGCCATAAGCATCCCATACCAAAACACAGACGGGGAGATGTTTTTTCTTAACCTCGTGGATACCCCGGGACATGTAGACTTCAGTTATGAAGTCTCACGCACAATTTATGCATGCGAAGGAGCGCTCCTCCTTATTGATGCATCCCAGGGGGTCGAGGCTCAGACCCTTTCCAATCTGTTCATGGCTATGGAACACGACCTTGTGATAATTCCTGTCATTAATAAAATTGACCTGGCCAGCGCAGATATCGAAAGAGTTAAAAAGCAGATTGATCACGATCTCGGTCTGGATCCCGATACCGCCGTATCAGTTTCGGCAAAAACAGGAATCGGGATTGATGAATTATTTCAAGCCATAATCAAAGAAATCCCACCCCCCCAGGGAAATAAAGATGACACACTGAAAGCACTCATTTTTGATTCTCATTATGATACGTACAGAGGTGTTGTCGTTCATATCCGGGTTTTCTCCGGAGAAATCCGGGCCCATCAGCAGATTCTTTTCTTCGCAAAAAATGCTTCTTACAAGGTGGAAGAGACGGGAATTTTCAGGATAGGTTTGCAGAAGACAGACTCCTTAGGTCCCGGTGAAGTGGGATATTTTATTGCCGGGATTAAGACTATTTCAGATTCAAAAACCGGGGACACAGTCACTGATTCGGATAATCCCTGCTCACAACCCCTCCCCGGATTTCGGGATGTAAAGCCCGTCGTCTTTTCATCAATCTACCCTGTTGATACGAATGATTATGAAGAACTTTCGACTGCCATGGAAAAACTTAAACTGAATGATGCTTCGTTGGTATATGAGAAAGATTCATCCGCAGCTTTGGGATTCGGGTTCCGGTGCGGATTCCTGGGGCTTCTCCACCTTGAGATCGTACAAGAGAGAATTGAACGGGAGTTTGATCTCTCTATCGTATTTACCGCCCCCTCTGTCCAGTATAAAGTTTACACATCCGGTAACAAGTGCACACTCATAGACAATCCCCAGGAGTATCCCGATCCGACACAGATTAGTAAAACCGAAGAACCCTATATTACCGCTTCGATAATTACCCCGGACACGTATCTTGGAAATATTATTACTCTTTGCCTTGAAAAACGGGGAGAACAGAAAAATATGACCTACCTGGACGAAAAGCGGGTAGAAATCGTGTTTGAGATGCCTCTTGCCGAAGTTGTCTTCGATTTCTACGACAAGCTGAAATCACTCAGCAGGGGATATGCTTCCTTCGATTACCAGATCTCCGAATACAAGGAGACGAATTTAGCAAAACTGAACATATTACTTAACGGGAAACCGGTAGACGCTCTCTGCATGCTTTTATTCAGGGATAATGCACAAAAAAGGGCGAGACAAGTCTGTAAAAAATTGAGAGATGAAATTCCGAGACATCAGTTTAAAATACCTATCCAGGGTGCTATCGGAACCCAGATTATTGCACGAGAAACAATTCCGGCGTTAAGAAAAGATGTAACGGCAAAATGTTACGGCGGGGATATCTCCAGAAAACGGAAACTTTTAGAGAAACAGAAAGCCGGAAAAAAGCGGTTAAAAACAATCGGAAACGTGCGGCTTCCCCAAAGCGCGTTTTTATCCGTACTTAAGACTGATTCGGATTGATGGATTATGTTGTTACAATCTCACTATTCATCTTGACGAAATAAATAATAAACCATAAAAAGACAGTAAAAGACTACCTCCGTGGGAGTCGGCTTTCTTTTGATAATAAATTGAACAATGAGAGGAATGATATTACATGGCTGATAAAAAGATTAAAAAAGCAATTATCGCTGCAGCAGGGTTTGGAACGAGATTTCTTCCAACGACAAAAGTAATGCAAAAGGAAATGATTCCGATTTTAAATGCCCCGATCATCCACTATTCTGTACAGGAAGTGATAAACTCCGGGGTCGAAGAAATAATTATTGTGACACGGGAAGGGAAAACACAGATAAATGAATATTTCGCTAAAAATTCCATATTGGAGGATCATTTAAAGAAACAAGGGAAAATGCATTATCTCTCCCCATTCGAAGAACTCTACTCAAAAGCGAAAATCACAATTATTAAACAAGACGAAAGTTTGCCTTATGGAAACGGGTCTCCCCTATTGTCGGCAAAAAAATATGTATCACCCGGTGAAGATTTTTTCTATCTTTATAGTGATGATATTGTCAATGCAAAGCCGCCATGCTGCTTGCAGTTATTGAATCTCTATAATACATATGAATGCCGGGGCGTACTGGGTGTTCAGAAAGTATCAAAAGAAGAGACAAAACTCTACGGAATTATCAAATTAAAAGATAATACGGATCTGCCTTACGTCGAGAGAATCATCGAGAAACCCGATCCAAGTGAGGCTCCTTCGTGCCTGGCTTCTTTCGGACGATATCTCATGCCTTACACACTTTTTGACCATTTATCTCCTGAGAAAACAGGAAAGGATGGTGAGTTATGGATGGCAGATGCAGTTCACCGGCTTCTGGAAAAAGAGACTATTCTTTCCTGTGAAATTGACGGGGAATGGCTCACGACAGGTGATCCGATAAATTTATTTAAAGCAAATCTTGCCATGGCTCTGGAATTTCCCGAATACAAAGAGGGAATCCTGAGCATTATAAAAGAAATGCTCTAAAGCTACCCATGTGCTAAAGTTGGTTCCCGCGGGGACATTGTTGAAGCGCCCGTGTGAGCACCTTTTCATAGTGTTCCAGAGAAATAAGCACCCGGAGGAGAAAATTCGGATCATAGACCGGCAAAGCGGTTTGGTCGGGAAAATGGAGATATGAGTAATCGAGATCAACGAGTGCCGTATGCTCTCCCCGGGAAAAATCCGTTCTCCCCGGAGGAGCTTCTTTTATCAAGGGTGTTATTAATGTTCTGCACTCATCTATATATTCTTTTTCTTTTATAAGAAACTCCATCGCTTTAAGCTGATCCATAGATGTGAAACCTGTGGTGTTTTTAGGTCCCGGTTGTTTGAATTTTTCTCCTTCCCCGATAATTGCGGCAACTGCCTCTTCATTCACCCCGGGTAAACCAAGATCAAGACCATGTTTTCCGATATCGTAGACCCCTCCTCTGTCACCGACGATCCCGGGAATCTGTCCGGCATAGGTACTCAAGATGAGGTCTGTCAGCACTATTTTATCTTGTTTTCCCTTTTTACGAACCAGCGGCCGGGCCGCGATAGCAGAAGACACGAGACTTTCCAGAGGCGTCAACCTCGAAGATAATGATTCAAAATAGTGATAATGTGCCGTGCCCCGGCAATGGGTCATATGTTCGGAATAGCCAAAATCGAGTCCGGTCACAAATATGGGTCCGGAAGTGAGATGTAATGCGGCATACAAGGCCGCCACTCCGACAGAACCAAGAGCGGGAAATTGCATCGGCAATAATCCGGATTTTTCCAGCCGGTCAAAGAGTTTTATGTCGGAAAAACGGGAGGCAAAGAGATATTTTTTATCAGTAAATAACCGCATGACCCCGGGATGTGAAGTAATATCGCAGATACACGGAATACCGGGATTCTTACAGGAAACAAAGTCTTTCAGATTTACAATCTGAGATTCAAGAATAAAAACAAAATCCGGCAAAAGCTTTATTTCACCATGTTCCCACAGGTGATAAAAAAAAGGAAATGCCGTATCCACGACCAGAAGAATGACTTTATTTCTCACTTTTTTAATTATTGCAATACTTTCTTCCAACGAGGGACCTGCCCCGGCGACCACCACAGGCATATCGGTTTTTAATGTAGAACTATCACAGGCATCGTGGATTACCGGAAGGTTTAAAAAAATGTTTTTGATCCATAGGGGGGCCATATGAATAAAAGTCATCTTATTTTTCCAATACTGCTGTATCTCTTTTTCCAGAGAGTGAAACATCTCTTCATAGAGTTGTTTAAAGAAATGGAACCCCCCGGAGAGAATACACATACTTACTTTTCTGAATTTCCGGAAACCAAGGGCCGCCACAAGGTTGATAAGTTCATGAATACTCTCCGTTCTCACTAGAGTGACTTTTTTATGGGAAGGGATGGGTACCTTTTTTTGATGAGCGGCAAAATGAAAAAGTGCCTGATCCGCTTCTACAACAATGATATGGGAAGAAAGAGGGAGTTTTTCCAGGAGAGAATTGATTCCATAGCCGAGGCCAAGAGAAGGAATAAAAACAAGCGTTTTTTCCGATAGCTGCAGCCGTTCCACCCTTTTATTAACGAGTGATTCCGGCTGCATTGAAGAGTAAAGATATTTTCCTTTGTATTTTAATGTATACCCCGAGCCCGTATCAATAAGAACAGGACTCTCCGTATCCATCCGATGCTCTACCTTATTTATCCGCGAAATAATTTGCGATATGTTTCCTCAAAATTATCCACGGCGTTTTTCTCTTTAATATCCTCTATCATTTTATCAAAATCGTTGCTTTTATTGAGAAATACTTTAAAGGCATACTCATAGGGTATGTTTTTTTCTTCTGCCCGTGCCATTACTTTTGAGAATAAAAATTGATACACATAACTCGGCTGCTGATAATGTTTTAATGCAATCTGGTATATACTGTTCATAAGCTGCATCATGGTAAAATCACTTTGATAATTAGAAAGTGCTGTTTTAAAGATCGCATTTTCCGCTTCCCAATCAGAATCCGTCATTTTCTTCTCGTCCAGTAATTGAAGAACCACATATTGATCATCCAGACGGATGGGTTTCGATACGTTATCCTTTTCGAGAGAGAATGCCTCTATAAAGAAATCCTCACTCCGCGATGCGGATAAAATTGAAGGAGCATCCGGACTGGCTGCCTTTACCGGTTTTGTGGTAAACACATCAAGATAATTTATAGGGAAGAATTCAGTCTCGTACGGAGGTTTAAGATTCATCGCCGTACAGGCCTGACTAAAACCGACTTCCTCTGCTTTTTTCGCAAAAGCCGATGCTAATTCCAGGGAATATTCCTCGATAAGATTTTTCTGATATTTCATTATATATTCACGAACAGTCTTCAGGAGAGCCTCGCCTGCAAAATCAGGTTCCGTAACAATAGAATTACTGCGGTATATCTCAAAATTCTCTCCATTTTGAATAACACTGCTGAGTTCATCTTTTTTAAGATTATAAATTTGCCGGACATCGTCTTCATTCTCTAAAAATCCGAGGATTTGGTAGTAATATTGACTTCCCATATCACCGCCCTTTTCAGCATAGATATCCCTGGATTTTTCTTTTGCCATTTCTTCAAAACTTTTTACTTTATTTTCTATTTCACTGCGGATCGTTTCCGCATCTTTAGCCGAAACACCGGTAAGAAGGATCCTGCTCAGGCGCATTTCTTTGAATAATTCTTTATTTTCATTTCCATATGAAATTACTTTCTCTTCCGGAAAATCAGAATACCTGTAGGAAACATACGCAAATTTCCTCTCTGTACCAGTCATACTCTTATAAAATTCGACTTCCCCTGTACTGATAAGTTGTGAAAAAAGAACGTCATCCATAACCTGACCATGAAGGATCGTTTCATTGATGAGCTTCTTTATCTGGCTTTTTTCCATATCCGTGGTATCCAGGTACCTTTTTTCATCAAACCCATCCTCCGACTGAAATTGCCGGTGCTGTGTTACACCCCGGTCAAGCCTTCGCTTTGAAACAACATACCCGCTCTTTTCCGCAACATCTATGATAGCATAATGGATTAATGTATTATTAAATGCTTCACGCCAGATACGGGGAGTCTGCTCCGCATCTTCCGTTTGAGCACCAAAAGTATCTATTTGTTCCGTAAAATAATTGAGTGCCGAGTAGGAACCCCGTAAAGGTTCGATGTCATGATTTCCGTATTTCCCAAGGACGTATTTCTCTCTTTGAGAGATTCCCCCATTGATACCGGACCCGATAAATGCAACGACAACAACAACAAGTACAACAAACGTAATCCCGTAAAATACAGGATGACGCTTTCGCTGTATTTCTGCTTGGGTC
>JAFGRV010000542.1 GCA_016934975.1 Spirochaetales bacterium
TCATACATACGATGGGGGAGATCGGGGATTCAGGGTACAAAGATCCCCTTCTGTTTTTTATGAGCAATACAAAAGATACGAGCTATATCGAAGCCGCAATTACTTCTTTGGGAAGATTAAAGGGTGAGAAGGACAGGGAATTATATAAAACATTATATCAAAAATATTCCTCTCCCATACTCCGGAGTATTATTTTAGATAATCTGATAAAGGAAATTGATCTATATAATAATGACAGCGACCTTACCGGTCTTTTCCACTCGATAATTGAAAATAGAAATGATGAAGACATGACTCTTTTAATGATTGCCATGACCGGCTTAAGCAAGATCGGTAATGAGACTGATATCCGGCTGTTAGAGAATATTTTTGATGGATCTCATGATGTGTATCTGAAGGAACACATTATTTCAACAATTTCGAATTTTAACAGAGATTACGTATCATCTATTAAAACCGCGTTACAGAACATCTGGGACAAGGAAACGGAAGATTCTGTCCGGATTATTGCCGGATGTAAATTGTTTCTTGCAGGAGAGCATATCTTGTTTCCTCTCCTCATAGAACGACTCTCCATAATCGATGAACATTTTGAACGGTTTATACAACAATCTTTCTTTGTCATGAATAAAGACTCGGTACTTGAGATTTTCAGGACATTGCTCAGGAATCCGGGTCCATATCCCGAGGCGGAATTGACCAGAAGAACCTTGCAGCATATCGTACTTCATTCGGCGAACAGAGAGTTTGCCAGTATTGCCATGACAATCCTCGGGTCCCGGTTCGGAGAGACGGAAGAAATGCAGAGTTGGTTTTATGAGCTTGTGAGTACTGCAAATAGACCGGAATTGAGGGGGCTCGCAATATTATCTTTAAAGGAAATTCCTCACGGGAACTTTCTCGATTTTCTTGAAGAGCGTATATTTTCGAGTAACTGGCCTGCAACACAAAAATTCGCCTTGTATGCCCTTGGACTTCAGGATCTTGAGGAGACAGACCATTCCTTCCGTATACAATTGTTAGACCGTTTTATACGGGAATCCAAATCCTATGATCTTTTTGATCATGCTCTCTGGGTCTACTATGCCTGCGGGAGAACAACAGATTATGATAATTTACATCAACTTATCTATGACGAACATAGTATGAACATCCGTAATAATTATTATATACAACAAATAGAAAATATTATCGATCATATTCAGGAAAGATCTCATCAAGAAAGAGCATTACCGGATCTGGCAGATCTTTATAAAATGGAAAATTACGGGTGGCGCCAGTCCCTGCGGCTCAATCCGATGATTTTTTCGTTCTAGCAGATAGTTCCTGTAAAAAGAAACTTTGCACTTTATTCTTCAAATTACTCTCCTCTTTTTTATTGTTCCGAATAAGGATAAAATTCAAGGCGCCAGTTGAATAGATTCTTAAAAAAAGTCATGTCCATTTCCCTGTTATATCCTTTTTTATCCGGCCACTGGTCGGGATAGGGATCATTATAAATAATGACTTTTTTCTCATCATCAAATCCCACGGCCGACACATAATGCCCCCCGGTGGGAAATTTGCCGCAGAGGACCATCGGTTTGTCTGCCAGAATATTTTTTTTAACATCATCAAAGCTAAGTCCCCACCTGAGCCTGCAGGCGCTTTTACCGAAAATAGCCCTTGTTACCACCTCATAGACCTGGGGTACTTCATTGGGAGGGAATTTATCATAATCAATATTCCGCCGTTTCATTAATTTTTTCAGGTTTTGGGGATTGTGGGCAATCATAAGGATTGAGTCTTCGGGTTGTTCGCCGGGTGTAAAAACATCCATGGGCCAGCCGGCAATATCAAGACACATGGCGACCGCCGTGGGACCGCAGGCTATGAACTTTTTCTGCTTAAAATAATCCCTAAAAAGTTCAACCTGTGCATTGTTGGTCTGGATATAATACTGGTTCTTTTTTCCCATAATTTTTCTCATAAAGATCTCCTGTTAAAAAAAACCTGGTGTGAGATATTGAAATTTTAAAACAAATCGGTATTGAAGTCAAGTAAATAATTTAATTTCTGATAACCGGAATTATTTCAAAATATGCTTATTCCGTGGCTCTCAGGTCAGACGGAAAGATTTTTGCTTCGGGGATGGCTGTAACAGATATGAGGTGATTTTTTAAATCCCGGTCATAAGTTTTAACAGGTATCAGCGGGATACAGTCGTCTCGTCTATGGAAAAACCGATCTCTTTCATGAGGGAGGTGAAATGGGTGGGAAGGGGAGCCGTGAACTCGCTTTTTTCTACCTGACGGGGGAGTTGTATTTTTAAGGTATAAGCATGAAGCATTAACGTTGCGTCGGGAAAATTTTTATCGTTTCTGCTGTATAATGGGTCTCCAACAACAGGACATTGAATGTGTTTTAAATGAACACGAAGTTGATGAGTTCTCCCTGTTTTGGGTTGTAATAAAACAAGACTGTAGTTGCCTTTTGATTGTATGAGGGTGTATGAGGTTATTGACCTTTTCCCCCCCGACTCACATGCCTTGAATTTTTTCCGGTTATTAATATCCCGCTTTATATGAGTATCAATGGTATCGAATTGTTCGGGGGGCTGCCCTTTGACTATGGCAAGATACTTTTTTTTTGCCTTCGATTTTGCAAATTGCGCGGATAAATAATTATGGGCAAATATATTTTTAGCAACAATAAGGACTCCTGATGTGTCTTTGTCCAGCCGGTGAACAATGCCGGGGCGAATATCAGTCTCTTCAAAATTCTCTTTTATCTGTTTACAGTAGTAAATAAGGGCATTCACCAGGGTATGCCTTGCATTTCCACATCCCGGATGGACAACTAATCCCTGGGGCTTGTTAATAACAATGACATCATCATTTTCAAAAAGGATTGACAGCTCTATTTTTTCAGGTTCCATGTCAGTGGGGGGAGGGTCGATAAAATGAATTTCAAGACGATCCTTCGGTTGAATTTTTTTACTGAGTTTGACCTGTTTTCCATTGATCAATACTTCCGTAATTCTTTGTTTTATCTGGCTTCTGGAAAATAACGTGAGTTCGTCTGCTATATATTTGTCGAGACGCATGTTTGCAGATGAAAGTCCGGAGATTGTCTGTGTAAACTTATTCATTTTTTCGGCTTTACCTTCGGATTTTTCCCTTGTGTCACCTTTACGATGATATAATCCGCGATTGCGATACTGACAGACAGGGTTACTGCAGTAAGGATAATATTCATTTTATCCTGCTCTTCATAAGCAAGGGTCTCCGGTCCGGTAACAGGCCAGGGCGCGTAATTTGCATCAAAATTATAATAAGCATACCGGTAGAGCTGGAACATCTCCACGGATACGAAAAAAGTAAAGGGAAATGACCCGATCATTATTATTTCCGCTCTTCGCAGATCTTTCATCCATTGTGGAAACTCATTCTTTTCATATGGTGCCGGTGTGGGCAATGGTGTGGGATTGGGATTTTCACCCTGGGTTTGTCCGAAGCAGGGGATTGATACTGTCATAAGTATGAATAAACAAATGGTTATAAAATTCCGCATTAAAAGTAACTCCTTTCCCCGAACAGGGCTGTTCCGATTCTCACAAGGGTCGAGCCATGTTCTACTGCAATATCATAATCACCTGACATTCCCATAGAGAGTGTATCAAATAAAAGTCCGGGATATTTTTCTTTTGTTTCTATGAATAAATCCCTTAAGGCGGAAAAAGAAGCGCCAATCGCACTTTTATCGTGAGTAAAGGGTCCCACAGTCATAAGGCCCCGGAGCGTCAGACGAGGAAGTTCAAAAAGCTTTTCACATAATTCCCAATACTTCTCAAGGCCGGATAAACCGAATTTTGATTCTTCCGATGTGGTGTTTATTTCGATGAGAATATTGATTGTTTTATCGAGGAGTTCCGCGTTTTTATGAAGAGCCGCAGCAGTTTCGTATTTATCGATCGATTCTACCCAGGAGAAGATTTGGGCTGCGAGTTTTGCTTTATTTCTCTGGAGATGCCCGATAAGGTGAAGTTCCATATCATTACTTATTTCCCGATACTTCGTGCGGGCTTCCTGTATCTTGTTTTCACCAAAAAGTTTTATTCCTCCCTTTTGGGCTATTTCAACATATGAGGCGGGGAATGTTTTTGTGACTGCCATGATTTTCACTTCATGAGGATCACGAGCGGATCTATCACAAGCATCTTCAATCCTCGCGTTTATCTTTTTAAGATTATGTTTAAACGTTTCTAAAGGGATAGTGTACATTACTTTCTTGTTTCGAAACCATAAATAAATCTTTATGCCTTCGTATCACACCTTTTACTATCAAAAGAAAGCCACCGCCGTTCTTTGAACGGACTGTGAAGGCGGTCCTTTACTATTATTATGCAGGCGGCGGAGTTTCCGGCCGGTTAAATACTTCAAGAATACGTGATCCGATAGGATTGCCTTCGATATTGAAGGTGAGGGTATAAATACCTTCATCCGGGAACACTGCCCTGAAAACAGGAAAAATGAGTTCTACAACGCTTCTTGTATTTTCGACCTTGCATTTCCCGCTGATGGGGAGAATTACCTGCTGTGCTTTGTCATAAACAAGATTTAAAGAAAATGCGTTTTCTCCGGAAATATTAGTCACCGCGGCATAAATGAACCATGGCGGAAACTGTGCGGGGAATTTCTCTGCATAAAACCGGCTGAATGTGCCGATTATTCCTTTTTTGTGATTTTTCTCTTCGATAACCCTGTCTGCAAATAATAATGCAACCAATACCGGTTCACCCATGTTTTACATCCTATCTCTTTGTGATAGGTCTATTATAAACAGAATTTTCGATCCTAGTCAATATTTTGAAAAATGATTTATTGTATTTATTATCAAAAGAAAACCACCTCCTGTGGAGGCAGCCCATATCTCCCTCTATTATTTAGTTTTGAAGGCTTTGCAGGTTGCTTTTACCCGGTATTTGAATAGCAGAATGATTTTGAAACCAGCCTTACATCTCTTGACTTTTAGGGATTAATAAATTAATGTCTTCTATACAATAAAAGATTAAGACTCCCTGTATGGCAGGTGTCTTTTTCATAAAAAAGGCATAAGAATGAAGAAATAAATCGGAACTTCTGATATCATCTCTTGCAGGAGATGACGTTTTTATGTGTGTAAACCATACGAAAGGTGGTAATCAAATATGGCAGATTCAACATATAATGAAAAGCAAAAATCGACTTTCAGGAATAAAATCGGTTTGGCAGAGATGTTAAAAGGCGGGGTGATTATGGATGTCACCACTGCCGAACAGGCAAAAATCGCAGAAGAAGCCGGGGCTGTGGCCGTGATGGCTCTTGAACGGGTTCCCGCGGATATTCGTATACAAGGCGGCGTCGCCAGAATGGCAGATCCCTTAAAGATTAAAGAAATACAAGGGTGTGTCTCCATACCGGTCATGGCGAAATGCAGAATAGGACATTTTGCCGAGGCCCAGATACTGGAAGCGATGGGTGTTGATTTTATTGATGAAAGTGAGGTGCTCACCCCCGCAGATGAGATGTACCATGTGAATAAGCATAATTTTAAGGTTCCCTTTGTCTGCGGATGCCGTGATCTTGGAGAGGCTCTCCGCCGTATCGGTGAAGGTGCGGCGATGATCAGAACAAAAGGTGAGGCAGGATCAGGGAATGTTGTAGAGGCTGTCCGTCATATGAGAACGGTAATGGATGGTATCCGCAAAGTGGTAAATCTTCCTTTTGAAGAGCTCATGTCCGCGGCTAAAAACCTGGGTGCTCCCTACGAACTTCTCGTTGAGGTCGCTCAGACCGGAAAGCTTCCGGTTCCCAATTTCTCGGCAGGGGGGATAGCAACTCCCGCAGATGCCGCTCTTATGATGCAGCTCGGCGCAGAATCGGTTTTTGTCGGTTCCGGTATCTTTAAATCGAGTGATCCTCTCGCCCGGGCAAAGGCTATTGTGAGTGCGGTAACTCATTACGATGATCCTGCGATACTCGCGGAGATATCGGAAGGACTCGGTGATCCGATGCCGGGGATTGATGTGACTCACCTGGATGAAAAACAACGCCTTTCTTTACGTGGTTGGTAGCGATTGAAAAAAATCGGCATTCTTTCTCTCCAGGGAGATAGTGAGAAACATTTTCTCATGACTGAAAGTGCAGGTGCACAACCTGTTTTAGTGAAGACTCTCCATCACCTTGAGCAGGTACATGGACTCATTATTCCCGGGGGAGAAAGTACGACAATTGGTAAACTCCTCGACCGGTTTTCCCTTCTCGAACCTTTAAAAACAAGAATACAAAATGGGTTCCCCGTATTCGGGACATGTGCCGGAGCGATCCTTCTTGCAAAGGAGATTGAGCATAGCCATCAGCTTGCATTAGGAACAATGGATATCACCTTATCCCGTAATGCCTATGGACCCCAGATCGAGAGTTTTGAGACTGATATTATAATTTCGCTTCCGGAAGGCCGGAAAGACTTGTTCCGGGCTATTTTTATCCGGGCGCCGATTATTACCCGGGTCGGGAAGAACTGTGAAATTCTATCAATCTATCAGAAAAAACCGGTACTGGTGCGTGAACATAATATGCTCGTGGCAACTTTTCATCCTGAACTAACAGATAATGCGGTCATTCATAGCTATTTTTTGAGTATGCTGAAGGAATATAAAGACAATTAATTACATTGCCGGTATTTCCGATTTTTTTTAAATTGCTCTTGTTTAATCTAAGGCTACTTCAATTCCTTTACTCTTTAAGTATTCTTTTACCTGTCGTATACTGAATGTACGAAAGTGAAAAACAGAAGCTGCTAAAAGAATCTTTGCACCGCCTTTTACCACACCCTCATAAAAGTGTTCTAATGTTCCCGCGCCGCCGGATGCAATAACCGGGACTGATACTGCATCGGATATGGCTTTTGTAAAATCAAGATCATACCCGGCCAGGGTTCCGTCTCCGTCCATACTGGTCGGGAGGATCGCCCCTGCGCCGTATTTTTCGCATTCTTTCGCCCACTGAACAGCATCTTTTCCCACAGCCTTTGTACCCCCGGAAACAACCACTTCAAAGCCGCAGGGCATAGAGGCATTTCGTTTCCCATCGATTGCAATAGTGATTTTATCGGAACCAAAGGTGTTTACCGCTTTTTTAACAAGTTCGGGATTTTTTACAGCCGCGGAGTTCATGGATACTGAATCTGCCCCGGCTTTCAAGACTGATTCGATATCCTCTATACTTTTTATTCCGCCCCCTACGGTTAATGGGATTTCTATTACTTTTGAGACATTATGAACCCATTCGAGCATGGTTTTTCTGTTTTCCAGGGTAGCTGCGATGTCGAGCATCGCGAGCTCATCAGCTCCTTGTTCCTGGTAGAATTTTGCGTTTTCCACAGGATCACCTGCATCCCGGAGATTAACGAAATTGACGCCTTTCACAACTCTTCCTTCTTTCATATCCAAGCAGGGCATTATTTTTATTATTGACATCTGTAGTATCCTCCTTAAGTCTTTATTACCATTATTATTCTTCATCTGTCAAATTAATTTATACCCTAAATGACCTAAGGAGAATGTTTTCTTTGCTCATTGATGGTTGCGGCTTATGCCCTGATCGGATATAATTGGTCTCTTAAGTATTCATATGAAAAAAGAACTTATAGAGATTGAAACGCCTGAAAAGATTATTTTTTCCTATACTATCTCCAGCACCGGGGCACGAATTGTCTCTTACACCATCGACGGGATTGTCCAGCTTATTGTCATCGGAATACTTGTGCTTATCGTCTCCTCGGCGGGAATTGTTGATGTTTCGGGATCGTACTCCGGGTTTATGAGGGAAATGAGTGGACTATTAGTTGCCTTTGCTTTTTTGGTCTATTTTCTCATTCAATGGGGTTATTTTATTCTCTTTGAAGTGATTATGGAAGGCCAGTCACCGGGCAAAAAACTTATGAGAATACGGGTCATTAAAACAAATGGAGAGTCTCCGGATCTCCCCACAATTATTTTGAGAAATCTGCTTCGTGCCGTGGATGCGTTTCCGGTATATAATCTTGTGGGCGGATTGGTCTCTATTATTGATTCGAAGTCCAGGAGGATTGGGGATATTATTTCCGGTACAATTGTCGTACGGGAGACAATGTTTAATCTGAAAGAACCGGATTTTATCACACTTTTAAAATCTTCCCGGGAGGAAACAGCTTTCTCACTCTATACTCACAAGCTTAATGAAGAGGATCTCTATATTTTAAGGCGTTTTTTAAATGAAAAAAACAAACTTCCATCAGGCAAGCAGTTTGAGATCGGATTAAAACTTGCACAACGGATTAAACATAAATTGCATATAACAGAGGAAATAACGAATCCTGTCATATTTATAGAACGGGTATACCGGGGGCACGCAGATGAAGACAAAAAGTGAGGCTTTTGTGTATGAACGCACATCACGATGGCGTGCTTTGCGCTCCATTCTTCTTACCATCCGTAAAGGATCATATAAATCACTTACAGATGAGCAAATTTCCGAATTTCCACGACTATACAGGCAGCTTTGTACGGATCTCGCGGAAGCGCGGATGCTTAAATTATCCCCGGATGTTCTCACTTATCTTAATAATCTTGTGGGGGAAGCCCACCTGAACCTCTATAGTTTCCCACCCATTACAGGGGCACAGGTAAAGCATTTTTTCACATCCTCTCTTCCCCGGATACTTATTGAATCCCGGAAGTATGTCATTGCCTCGGCGATCTTATTTTTCCTTCCCCTGGTAATAAGTCTCGTTGTGACCTATCGTCACCCGGAATATGCACGTTTCATCATGCCCGGGGAGGTGTTGGAACAGATGGAGTCGAGTTATCAACAGGAGATTGATAGAGAAGGGGGGATCGGAACCGGGGCATATGCTTCGTCATATTATATTCAGCATAATACGACAATTGCGTTTTTTAGTTTTGCCGCGGGTGTTCTTTTGGGAATAGGAACAGTATTTTTTCTCATTTATAATGGAATAGCCATCGGGACAATCGCCGGATATATAACCGGACTCGGATATGGTGAGAATTTTCTTAATTTTGTCTGTGGGCATTCTGTCATGGAACTCACAGGTCTGGTTATCGCGGGAGCCGCCGGATTATTACTCGGTTTTTCAATTATAAAAGCGAATAAATATAATAGAAGAGATTGGTTGAAATTACAGAAAGAAAGAATACTTACTCTTCTCTGCCCCAGTGTATTCCTCCTGGCATGTGCCGCTCTTATAGAAGGAAACATCTCTCCAACCAATCTTCCTTTGGGGATAAAAGCATTCGTCGCATTGCTCTCCGCAGGTTTTCTTATATATTATTTTGGAATTATCCCCTATTTGAAATGGAAAGAACAATCGCATAACGATGAAAAATAATTCGATATTAATATTTATTATTTTTGCTCTTCTCCAGGGAGTAAGTACCTTCTCTGTTTTTCCTCAGCCCGGAGAAATCCGTGTAA
Organism: Spirochaetales bacterium; assembly: GCA_016934975.1. Lineage (GTDB taxonomy): Bacteria > Spirochaetota > Spirochaetia > SZUA-6 > JAFGRV01 > JAFGRV01. The sequence goes on from JAFGRV010000542.1 coordinate 9,498, forward strand.
AAGAAGAATGGAAGATCCTTATGGATGAATTGGGGATCGTGACGAATAATCCCGGTACAACGGAGAATGCAATTGTTGAATTTATCAATAACATACTCGACCCGATTATTTCCTTTTTTTCATTTTTGTTTCATGCCAGATCCATTTTGATTTTTCCTCTCGTTCTTATCCTTATTTTTATTATCGGTTATGCGGGATTAAAGTTTTTCACGAATGTGCGGAGAGAGAGGAATAAGGATTACTCTCTTATAACGCGAAATGTACCTTCATCGAAAGAACTTACCAGGGAATTTTTTTCACATTATATTGATGATGCCCGGGAATGCGCGGAAAAAGGTGAATATGGGGAGGCCCTGGTTTTTCTTCATAAAGCGAGTATTGTGTATCTCCGTATAAAAAGAATCCTGTCGGGGGGAGTTTACAATACGAATAAAGAGATCCGGCAGGAATTAAAGTCACAAAACCGATACTATGAATCTTTCACCCGTCTGGCAGGGATCGCGGAGCGTAAAGCCTTCAGATCCGAATTGATAACAAAGGAGTTATACAACGAATATCTTGTTTTGTTTAACCATAATTTTACACTCAATGATGAGAATTGAACTGATTTTATGATAAAAGATGTTGATAAGTTTATAAATACCAGACTCGTTATATTTATTCTCTCCTCAATTATAATTGCGGCGTATACGATGATTATGCTCTTCGGCTTTGCCGGCACGGAACCATCACCCCGGACAACGGGGAATAAAGGAGATTCGGGTTATTATATTTTTTATAATCTCTTAAAACGGCTGGGGTACAAGATCCAGGTGTGGGATGCCTCTTCCGGGTTCGGACGTGACACAATGCTCTTCTATTTTCATTATGGGAAAAATCAGCAGAAAGATTTTCAGGAAATAAAAACCTGGGTGGGAGATGGTAATGTTCTTTTTCTTATTGGAATGGACAGCGATGCGGATCCTGTTTTTGATAACACGATCATTTCCGGTGATACACAAAGTGTCGATCTTTCTCCGGTTTTAGCAGAGGGGGTTGATACATTTTCATTTGAAAGCAGTCTTTATTTTGATAAGGAGAGCAGGGGAGATATATTATTAGGGAACAACCAGGGTCCGGTTCTTTTAAAGAATAAATACGGCAATGGGACAGTCTATCTTCTGTCGGATGCTCTGCTTATATCGAACAGAGCTTTGACAGATGAAAATAATGCCATCGTATTAAATAATCTGGTAAAAAAATATTATAGTGATGCTCTCTTTATCCGCGAACCCGAAGCCTTTCGCGCAGTACACCCGATCGCACCGCTTTTCCGGGGAAAATTATTTATTATAACGATGCATCTTCTTCTTATGGGGATAATTTTTATGCTTTATTACGGCATACGCTTCGGGAATCCTCTCCGGAAAGATCCCCTCGCGAGAAGGACATTACAAGAGCATTTGAATGCAGTCGGCTTTTTTTATCAGAAGGTCCGGGCATTACACCTTGCGGATCACTATGGATTAAAATATTTTTTATACCAGGTGAAAAGTGTTTTGGGAATAAAGAAGCACGTCTCACAGACAGACCTTGTGCTGCTCCTTACCAGAAATTACCTCACGGGATACACTGAATCCGAGGTTGCCGCGTTGCTCAGCGAAACAAAAGACACTTCCGAGAGAAACCTCATCCGGCTGCGGCAGAAGAGGAATGAAATAATAGATATCCTGAAAACAGGAAGAAAAAAGGTACGGTGAAAAAGGGGCGGGGGCAGGGGGATATGAGTTTTATTTTAAATACATCTTTCGAGCGGCAAAAAGTGTTTCCTCTTTATTATAAGGTGAATTTGATGATGTGAAAATGAATTTTACATCGGATTAAGACATATTTTAAATGGATTTTTTAGAATGGGAGAGGTAAAATACCGAGAATAAAGGAGTCAGTTTACCGATTAGTGGCACAAAGTACTTATTTAATAAAATAAATGCTTATGTCTTATCTTCCTTATACCTTGACGGTAAGTTTTTTTATTTTTTCCATAATTTAAAATTTACTTCTGTATATGCCAATCACCTATTAGTATAAAGGGTGCCCAAAAATAAGGATGCTCATATTTTTTTCTTAAAAAAAGTTGTGCTTGCCTTAAGGCCTGCGCTTTATCCACTCCATTTTGTAATTGTGAATAGAATTCTTTCATAAACTCATAAGTAGATGTAGAATTTACAATCCAAAGGCTTGCTACAATAGATGGTGTTCCGGCATAGAGGAAAGAACGAATTAAACCCAACAATTCATCCCCTGTTTTTGCCTGATTTATTCCACTTTCACAAGCACTTAAAGTTACAAGTTCACAGTTTAATTGTAAATTAAAAATATCTTCAACAGTGAATTTATCATCATATAGTTTCAACCCGGATTCCAAGACATTTATATTATGATAAAAACCATGACAGGAAAAATGCAATATATCCTGGTTTGAGACAGTATCTAATACACATTTTTTTGTAACCTCTTTATTTAAATAAGATTTGCCATTGAATAATTGTGCAACCGCAACCGCTTCATTTTCAAAGATAGATTCAATATGTTCATCTATTGTTTCATTTTCACTAAAAGCAACACCATAGGAAGTAATACTTTTTATTTTTCGACTTCCTTTATTCTGACAGAATTTGAGTATTGAAAGACTGGGAGCATAAGCAACTGAACACCATTGTATAATAGGTTCACCCGATAATAAAAGGGCATGTAAGGGGAAATTATGAAGTACTCCATGTGGAATAAAATATATCAAATCTGACTCTCTCATATATTTTTCTACAGGAGAAATTAAGTAATCTCCTAATCGATACCACTCATCAATATTAAAATTATGGGGATTATAATTTTTTACTTCCTGATTATAATTTTCTATATAGCGATTAAACTGTTTCTCAGGAATCTTTGTTCTTATTAATTGTAATTTTTTATTTTTAGAGGAAATTAAAAATATTATAACTTCTGTTTCTGTTAAAAAGTATTCAAGTAGTAGGGTATCTTTTCCCTGTTTACCAACTAAATTAAAAGCGTCCTGTACAGTAACAGGATCACCCTTTCGTAAAGATACATATTCAGGATCAATTTGTCGAATCTCTTCATAAATATTCGATAATTCAAGAGTTATATTTTCTATATCAATTGATATATCCTGCTTATTATTGATCAACTGAGTATAAAACCAGTGCTTTTTTTCAATAAGTTCCTGTTCCTTATTCAGTAAAATCCCATATTCATTGATTACTGCTACATTCGGATGAATAATACAATACCTGAGGGATTCCCTTAATGATCGGGATTTATTGTTCTCCAGTGCTTCATAGGCACTTTCAAAATTATCTTGTTTCAGACAAATTTGGACTAATAAATCATACTTATAAGAATAATCTCTTGCGGAATTTATCATATATTCATATTTATACGTGGCTAATTCTGTTATGATTACTTCTGAATATTCTATCGCTTTTTTTATATAAGCATAGGCTTTTTTAAAATTCTTTAATTTATAATATACATGGGCTATTTCATAGTATAATATATTAAAAAGTGTAAATTCTTTAGACATTTTATTGAGTTTCAATGACTTTTTATAAAATTTAATAGCTTCTTCAAACATTTCTGTCTGTTCATAAATATATCCCAGCCTTTCATTAATTATACTGGATAGGAAAAAATCTTCAATTTTATTCTTTTCAAGAATAAAATTGCTATACTCAATATATTTTAATGCTTCATCATACATCCCTTTCAAGGAAAAACTCTTTCCAATAGTATAGTAAAAATCAATCACCTGTGTTTTATATTCAAATTGATTTGCTAATGCTGATCCTTCATTCGCTATTCGTAAAAAATTCTCAGTATCTCCATTGATTACATATAAATCCATCAGATACGTATAACAGTGAAAAATACTTTTTTTTAACTCGGCTTTTTTAACAATTTGTAACGCTTCCTCATAATACATGAGAGCTTTATCAAAATCATAAACAATCATACAATTTCCTCCTAAATACTGGAGAAAAAATACAATGTTTACTATCAAATTCTGTTCTCTGGCTAATGCCAACCCCTCTATTAAAACTTGATTAGCTTCTTTTATTCTACCAAAATGTTGGTAAACACTACCTAATGCACCCTTGCAATCAAGTAAAACATCTAAATGATTCGCTTGTGTAGCAATAGCGATAGCTTTTTTGTAATATTCTAAAGCTTTATTACAGTTTCCTAAATGTTTATGTACATTACCAATATTTAACAAACAAGCATCTTTAGCATTGGAATCTAATTCAATTGCCTTGTTATAATATTCAAGAGCCTTTGGATAATCGCAAAGATCTTTATAAATTACACCCAAATGAATATAACAATCCGCCTTTAAAGCGAATAGTTTATCATTCTCAATAAAATCAAGAGCATGGACAAAATTAACTGCGGCTTTTTCAAGATTTGCCTGATAAAAATTTTTTGAACCTGATAAATATAAAAAATTGAATTCCAATATTGGATTTTTATTCTCTTTCTTGTATTTTTGAATATCACTCATTAGCTTTTCTAA
>JAFGRV010000543.1 GCA_016934975.1 Spirochaetales bacterium
GTGCATGCAAAAATTATCAATTATGTATATATTAAAAAAAAAATTCTTTATCCGTAAAAGTCCCACTATTGAAATACATTTCATGTTATAGTAGAGTAGGAATGTCTATAAAAACAGGTACATTGTCCATGTTTAGTGAAAAAACTGTAGAGCGCGAAAAGGAACAACTATGCCGATTGTCACCCTGAAGGATGTCACGAAAACCTACTCTCCTGGGAATGTGGCTATTCATGCCCTTAATTGCGTGAATCTTGCCATCGAAAAGGGGGATTTTGTCGCTATTGCCGGGCCTTCGGGGTCGGGGAAAACGACTATGATGAATATGATCGGTCTTATCGATAAGCCGACTTCCGGTACTCTCACTCTGAGAGACCGGGTTGTTTCCGGATTAAAGCGGAATGAATTGACCCGGCTGCGGCATGACTTTTTGGGGTTTATTTTTCAGTCTTTTAATCTGCTGCCGGTGCTTACGGTCTTTGAGAATGTGGAGCTTCCTTTGCTTATCGGTAAAGTGAAATCCTCCCGGCAGGAGAGAAAAAAATGGGTTGTGAGCCTTTTGGAGGATGTGGGGCTTGCGGACCGGGCGAATCATAAGCCTGCGGAACTTTCCGGGGGGCAGCAGCAGCGGGTTGCCATTGCCCGGGCATTGGTGACAAAGCCGGAAATTGTGCTTGCAGATGAACCCACTGCAAATCTTGATTCCAAAACAGGGACCACGATTCTTGATCTTATGAAGAAAATAAACCATGAGCAGAATACGACCTTTATTTTTTCCACTCACGACTCTGTTATTAGAAAAATGGCGGATCATGTCATATATTTAAAAGATGGTACAATTGTATCCGAAGAAAAGCAGCAGGCGGGGATAGAGACATGATCTTTTTTTGTGCCTTGCGTCATCTGGTCCGGAATCGTAAGAATACTCGTATTATTACCCTCCTTATTATGGTCATCACCGCGCTTTTTTTCATGGGAAACTCACTCCTCTCCGAATCGAGCAGGGGGCTTAAGCAGACCTATACACGGAATTTTACCGGGGATATTGTTATTAAAATGAAAACCGATGTATCCATGAGTATTTTCGGGGCAAATACCCCAGCCATCGGCGAGTTCTTCACCATCCCGGTATTAAAACACTATGAAGCGATGACGTCGATCCTCGGGGAATGCGGGGAGATCGCGTCTTTTACGTCCCAGGTCACCGGGGCCGCGGTGGCGGATATAAAAAACCGGCGGTACAATTGTATTATTTTCGGTATCGATCCGGACCATTACTTTTCATTGTTCGATGGAATTACCATTCAGAGGGGACATTTTCTTAAACCCGGTGAAGAGGGTGGTATGATTACCGCATCCTTTGCAGAGCAGATAACAAAAGAGACTAAAAAGAAACTTTCTATCGGGGACCCCATTCTGCTTACTACCATGGGAAGGAGCGGTTTTAAGATCAGGGAAGTGCCCCTGGCTGGAATTTATACCTATTCGGATATGAAACTCCCGGTGAATGAGTTTATCATCACGGATCCCCAAACCCTGCGGGATTTGAATGAGATTATGTTCGGAACCGATGGGGATTATAAACCCCCGGAAGATTCCGTCGATATTCTCACCGATGATCCGGACAGCTTATTCGGGGAAACCCGGGATTCAGGCGTTCCGGAACCGGATACATCAATCTCGATAGAACATCTCCAATCTCTTTTACAACGCGAAAGCACACCTCATGCCACGGGGTGGGTCGGGGGAAACTGGAATTTTATTATTGCACGGCTCCACAACAGTCATGCTGATGCAAAGGTCATTAAGAAATTGAATCCTCTCCTTGCTCCCTATGACGCGGAAGCCGTTGATTGGAGAACCGCCGCGGGATCATCAGCCTTATTGGTGTTGCTCCTGGGTTTTGTTTTTAACGGGGGTTTTATTCTCGTCATGATCGCCGGGATCATCGGCATCATCAACATACTGCTTATTTCTCTCTTTCGGCGAACAAGGGAAATCGGCACGTTGCGGGCCATCGGGGCTTCCGATTCGTATATTTTAGGGCTTATTTTCGCGGAAAATCTGATCCTTTCTTTTATCGCCGGGATACTCGGGATTTTGTTCGGGACAATTGTCGTATTCTGGGTAAATGCAGCCGGCATCAACCTCGCAGGTACCATGATCGCTTCCCTCATGGGGCGTCAGGTCCTCTCCATCCGGTTTTCTTTTCCTCTTGTTTTCATCAGCCTCGGAACATCCCTGGGTTTGGGATTCATTTCATCACTGTATCCGGTTTATACGGCATTAAAGATCGAGCCCATCGTTGCAGTGGCAAAAGGGTAGCCTATGACAAGCATCAATAAATTTCGCCTTGCGGGAAAATATCTCTTATGCCATATGCGGCGGTATATTTTTTTACTCATGGCCATGAGTTTCGGTTTTGGAATTATCATGACCATGACCTCCCTGTCTCAAGGTATGTCACAAAGTATTTATCAGGCTTCACAAAATCATTATGCCGGACATATTTTTATTATGGGGTTTGATAAAAATACCAGGACACAGGCACGTATCACCAGGAAGGATGATATCCTGAAGGCTGTTGCCGAGTCCGGGATTTCACCTGAACGGATTGTGATCCGGACAACCTCCTTTGCCGAAGGAATTCTCTATTTTGCGGGTAACGCGGTGAGACAGAAATATGTTTATGGTGTAGATTGGGATGTAGAAATGGATGATTTTCAAAAACTGGAATTCGTATCCGGGGGTGTGGATGATCTTCACGGCAACAGTATTTTGATTTCCGAGCCTGTGGCAAAGGAACTGCATGCAAGAGTCGGGGACGATGTTATACTGGAGGTGATTACGCAAACCGGACAAAAAAATACGGGGACTCTGATTGTAAAAGGAATTATCCGGGATACGAGTATTTTCGGTTATTATAAATGTTTCCTGGATCGTGATTATTTAAATGAGCTCCTTGTGTACGAAAAAGACGAAGCATCATCCATCGGCCTTTATTTTAATAACCTCCATAATTTATACAGGAAAACGGAAAAGCTGTATGCAGCTTTAAAAAAAAATATCCCCATGGGTCCTCCCATCCGTGTCAAAGAAGATTTGACCTATAATATCGGGAGAAAATGGGATGGAATCCGGTATTTTACCTTTCCTCTTCATGTCTATGTCTCCCAGGTCGCGGATCTTCTTACTGCAATGGAGATCGTCTCGTATTTTCTCTATATTATGATGATCATTATTATTGTGGTGAGTATTTTTGTGACCTACAGGTTGATATTACATGAGCGCTCCTCGGAGATCGGGACGATGCGCGCCATCGGGTTTACGACAATTGACATTCAAATTGTGCTGCTTTTTGAGTTGCTCATTGTCTTTGCCTGGGCGATTGGATTGGGATTTCTCTTTTCTGCCGGGCTTGTTCACTTTCTCTCTCTCTTTTCATATTCCCGGATCCCCGGATTTGAGATATTTTTAACCAGGGGGAAATTGACCGCCGTCTTTACTCTCCCTTCTGCCGGGATGAATATCCTCATTCTCTTGCTTTGCATACTTCCCGCGGTCTGGATACCTTCTTTTCAGGCTGTGCGTACGGATCTGACAAAAGCCTTATCAGGAGATCATCAATGATAAAAAAAATAGTGTTTTATTCTCTTTTTTCTTTCGTTATCCCCATCTCTTCTTTTTCCGCGGATTTTCACCAGATGCTTGTTTTCGCCGATTCCCTGGTCAATTTCAGGGATACTGATTTTTCCGCCCACTATACAATTGTACAGGATAAACCGGGGGAGGGAAAAATCACCACGGAAGCGGCGATTTTCAGGCGGGATTCGGCTTTAAAATACGTTATTATTATTTTAGAGCCGGAAATAAATAAAGGCCAGGGATATTTAAAACTGGATGAAACACTCTGGTTTTATGATCCCGAAAGCAGGCGGTTTAATTCGTCCAGTTCAAAGGAGAGGTTCCGGAATTCCAATGCCCGGAACTCCGATTTTACCCAATCCAGCCTGGCTCAGGATTATGATGTGATAAAAGGAGAGGAGGTAAAACTCGGAAAATATAATTGCTGGCTTTTGCACCTGAAAGCAAATAATGATGAAGTGACCTATCCGGAGATGAAAATCTGGATAAGTGAAGACGGGCTGGTCCGAAAAACCGAGGATTACAGCCTGTCTCATCAGCTTTTAAGAACAACGGCGATTCCCGACTATAATAAAATCGGCAAAAGCTATGTGCCTTCAAAGATTCTTTTTATCGATGCCCTGAAAGGGGCTGTTATCGATGGAAAAATGGTTCATGAAAAAACACAGATTACCATTACAAAGCCGTCGGTTAAAGATATTCCCGATTATGTTTTTTCCAAAACCTTCCTGGAGAATGTCAGTAAATGAAATTGCGTGTGATAATACTGATAGTCACATTGGTTGTGGTGAATTCTCTTTTTTCCCAAGGAACAGATCTCCCGGATGAAAATAACATCGATTCGCTGTTTGAGGATAATCCGGACCCGGAAGCAACCCCCGAACCTCAGGACCCCGAAGCCACGATGACTCCGGAGCCACAGGATCCCGGGAAAGATGACTCCGGGGATTTATTATCGGATGTCCTTAAAAAAAGTGACCTTACTCTTGGTGCCGAATTCAAGTTTTATATCGGGTATTCGCCGGGGTGGGACCGTCTTTTTTGGGATGTTGATGGGATAACAGAGCTTCACTACCTGGACACCACATTCATGATAATGCAATCAATCTATACCTTGAATTTTCAGATTTCCAAGGAATTCAGGGTGTTACAGAAATATACCATGAATTTTCCCGAATTCGATACAAAGGTAACGGAATTTTTTTGTGATTATATTATTCTCGATTCCCTTTTTTTACGAATCGGACGTCAAAAGCTGACCTGGGGTATTTCCCGGAACTTTCCCTTTACCAACCTTATGGCCCGCATACCGGATAATATAAATCCGGATCTTACGGATCCCGATTCTTATTCGGTTAAAATGAATATTCCCATTGGAATCGGGGGTCTGGAAGCACTTGTTTTTACACGGGAAGCATTTTTCCCTGATGCGGATCTTCCGGCTATGGAAGATATGGGGTATGGAACGAATCTGAATATAGCGACTCATTTGATTGATATCAACCTCGGGACGTATTATCACGAAGCCTTGCACTACCGTTCCTATGGTTCTTTAAGCTTTACGCTCTTTGATAAACTTGAAGTCTATGCCGAGGGATTGGTCGCCGTGGATACCGGGTTTGATGAAAATGCCGAAGCGGACCTTTCCGGCAATCCTGTTGACGGTTCTTTTAATCTTGGTTTTTATCTTGATTTCTTCTCCGGAAATCTGGAGATAAATGGGGAGTATTTTTTTAATGGCGAGGAATCGGAATGTGAAGTCAAGGGAGCCGGGTATCCTTTGTTTTATGGCCATAATATCGCCGCAAATATTTCATTAAAAGTGTTTCATAAAAAATTACGGTTGTTTTCTCAATATAAATGTAATATAAATGAAGAGTCACATGTATTAATCCCGGGGATGACTATAGACATCTTACCGCATTTCAGTTTATTATTTACCATTCCAGTCATATTAGGTTCTCCGGATGGTGGATATTATACGGAAAATCCGGATACTGAACATCGTGCAATAAGTTTTGTTTTCGCGCTTTTATTAAGCGGGAAGAAATAGTGTTTAACATCAATAGTAAATAAGGAGATAAGAGATTTTTTGAAACCGGAAGTATCGATTATAACACCGTTGTATAATGCGGAAAAATATATAAAAGAAACCGTCGAGAGTGTCTTGTCCCAGACATTTAAAGATTTTGAATGGCTTATTGTTGACGATTGTTCGACCGATTCATCAAGAAAAATACTTAAAAAAATAGCCGCCGAGGACCAAAGGATTAAACTTCTGGATTTAAAATCAAATAAAGGACCTATATTTGCGAGGAATTATGCCCTGGACCAGGCTCAGGGAAGGTTTATCGCGTTTCTGGATAGTGACGATATCTGGCTCCCTGCTAAATTGGAAAAACAAATAGCCCTCATGAAGGAAAAAAAGGCTCCCTTGTCATTCACGGCGTACAAAAAAATCGCACAAGACGGAACAATAAAAACAGGGATTACGATCCAGGTCCCGGAAAAATTAACCTATAATCACCTTTTAGGATCAAATTGTATCATGGCATCCTCTGCTATGTATGATACGAGTATTACCGGTGCCATTAAGCAATTCTGCGATATTCCCCTGGGGAAAGACGATTATTACTTTTTTCTTTTCATTATTAAAAACCATGGCTGCGCCTATGGCTTAAAAGAGGATCTTGCACGGTTACGGGTTCATAATGATTCGGTCACCGGTGATAAATTTAAAGCGGCAAAAGTCCAGTGGTATTTTTACAGGACTTGTATCGGATTATCGATCTTATCTTCCCTGCATAAATTTACAGTCTATTCTGTTAAAGGTTTTTTAAAATATATACTTTAAATTAAGAGATGGTATAAGATATTCTTTGCTTATTTCCGGTATGGATTTTCCGTTTTTAGCAACAATCCCGCTTTATAGAAGAAAATTACCGAAATCATCATACCTATATGATATAAAGAATCGCGGTTTATGGGAGTGAAAATATCGATGCCGGCAGCCTGTATCCCGGATGCAATAAATCCGATAAGTATACCGATAATCATGCTCCATGATCCGCTTCCCTTTTTGAGATTTATAAAATTGAATATCAGCATTAAAATCATTAAAGGCGCATAATTTACAAGAACGATTAAAAAGTTGTTTACTATAAATATCAGGAGAATATTAACTATAAGCTGGATGAGGGCGAGGAGATAAAGAATCTTGTGGTGTGATTGTTGTGAATATTGTTTTATTATGGTGAGAGCTAAAAGAAAAGTCACGATACCGAGGAATATCCAGGTTATATATTTCATGATCTCACGTGCCAAAGAATCGCCCTGGATTTCGAAGAAGCCATGATCAATCCCCCCTATTAATGCCGCAATAGCCAGGAAAAGCATCACCAACTGCCAGGAATAAGATGCAGATCCGGGGGATTTATGCCTGGCAAATAATAATCCTGTGAGGAAGAAGGTTTCACTCGAGAGTAGAAAATTAGTAATACTTGTCATGGCAAGGGGGGAGAGTTCCATGTTATATCCTTTCCTGCTTTATAAATTGCGTATCCACTTTTAATAAATATAATAAGAATAAAATTTTGTCAATTAAAAAGAGGATTATATCGTTAATCATCTCCTGAAACCCTTTTATCCCGGCAGTTGCTTGAAAATTTTTGTTGAATTTTTTCTATGGTCCCCTCTATAATTAATGACGTATGCGTATGTGTATCATCAACCTTGGAAAATGATGAAAGGAAATAAATGCCTATGAAAACAACACTGGGGCAGCGATTTCGTTACTGGCTGGAAAATTTTATGGCCCGCGGAGGTGCCGCCATTTTTATAAGCCTCCTTATTCTGTTTCTCACAGGCCTTGTTCTTGCTACCCTTATAAGAGGGATTATTGTTGCTCTGGACCCGGACCAGGATATTATGGCTACTTTCTTTGACCATTTCTGGCGTGTTTTTTTGGGCCTCACGGATCCCGGTACTTTGGGAATGGAGGAAGGTGATTTTATCTGGTATAAAATCGTGGGAACAATTACCATCTTTATCGGTCTTATTATTTTTTCAATGCTCATCGCCTTTATTACGGCACAGGTAGAGAAAACAATCTATAACTTCAAAAAAGGGAGGAGCCATGTTATCGAATCCGGCCATACTCTTATTCTCGGGTGGAACGAGAGGGTTTTCGATTTGGTCAGGGAATTGATTGTTGCACATGAAAGTGAGAAAAAGGCGAGTATTGTTATCCTGGCAGAGAAAGATAAGGAAGAGATGGATGATGAAGTGGCAAAAATCTTTCCCAAAAGTAAGCATTCGAAAATCATAACACGGGAGGGTGATACCGCTTCTTTGACCGAATTAAAGCGGGTAAACAGCGGGGAAGCCAAATCCGCGATTGTTCTCTCCGGTTGTCCGGATTCATCTTCCGATGAAGAAAAGGAAATTTCAGATACAAAAACAATAAAATCCATTCTTGCTCTTCTGGGGTGTCAGAAAGAAGATCGCCGGATGACAATTGTCGCGGAACTTTTTAGCAAAGAAAAGCGGGATCTTCTTGATTCCCTCGGGTTTGATGATGTCATATCGATAAATTCATGGGAAATACTCGGGAAGCTCCTTGTTCAGACATCACTTTCCAGCGGTTTGGAGCTTGTTTATAGCGAAATTCTCTCTTTTAAGGGGTGTGAGATTTACACATTCAAAGCAGAGTGGGGTGATGTTAGCTTTGGTGAGCTTCCGTATCATTTTGTTGATGGTATCCCCCTGGGTATTATTAAAAGCGATCATGCTGTTCAACTCCGTCCTCCGAATACCGCGAAACTTGAAGAAACCGATAGTATTTTTATTCTTGCGGAAGACAACTCGACTATCCGGTATAAAAAGCCCTCACATGGAGAGTTAAAAAAATATGTCCTCCCTGAAAAAGAGACCAGACGGAATATGGAAAAGGAACTCATTCTCGGGTGGCATAGTATCGGTGAGATAGTCCTCCGGGAATATATCGATTTTCTTCCGGAAGATTCTATTATCGATATAATGATTTATAAACCATCGGACCAGGCACGAAAGACGATTCAAGCCATACAATCCGGTGCAAAAGGACTCACAATCAACCTCCTGGAAAAAAATCCCCTCTCAAGAGAAAATCTCCTGGCGATAGCACCATTTTCGTATAACAATATTATCATCCTCGCACAAGATGAACATGATTATACCCCGGAGAAGGTGGATTCGGATACGATGCTCATTCTTTTACTCTTGCGGGAAATTCGAAAACAAACAGGCATACATGAGATACAGACGAAAATTATCACCCAGGTTCTTAATTCGGAAAACCAGGAGTTAATTGAAAAGACAAATGTCGATGATTTTATTATCAGCAATAAGATGATCACGAAGATAATAGCCCAAATAAGTGAGAATTCCGATTTGAAAATACTCTATGACCAGATGTTCTCGGAACAAGGAAGTGAGATATATCTTAAACCAATCTCATATTATGTTGACAGATTTCCTTTTGAGGCCGCATTTCTTGATATTATCGCTTTGGCTCAGCAGCGGGATGAAATCTGTCTTGGAATCAGACTGGCTGAATTGGTTAAAGATCCGGCCAGGAATTTCGGGGTGATTCTTAATCCGAAGAAGAACAGGAAATTTACCTTGAATAAAGCCGATTGTCTCGTCGTATTGGCAGAGGATGAGCTCTAGTATTGCATTATTAACCTCTATACACGAGTTGGGGATTTTCAGATACTTGGATTATTGATCTATTCTGGTTTTGTCGGATCCCAAATATATAAATTTGAAAAATAATCTCTCATATATCCACGATCCCTGGTAAGGAGACGGTCAGCATTTAACATGGCATGTGCTCCGATCAGAAAATCCGGCACAACCCTTTTTACGTTGCCGCCCCGTTTCAAATAAACCTTATAATATCCACCGGCTAGTTCTGCACTTTCCAGGGAAGATGGGATAAAATCAAGCTGCCAATCATTCAGGAATTCCGTATATATATTATTGGAATGAAACGCAGGAAAGATTTCAGCTGCTACACATTCACATATTATTAGTTTACCTTCATTATGTGCTTTTCTTAATGCGCTTTCAGATACATCTGCAAAATTGGTATCATCAACAATAATATCAAGTATTATTGAACTATCGACTGCAGTAATCATTCCCTGGCCTTATGAAGGTATTCATCGACAGAAATTCCCTCGGGCAGCTTCCCTTTTCCTCTCCATTTTTTAAAAACATCCACTGTCTGTTTTTTAACTGCAATAATTTTACCTTCTTGTATATCTATTTCCAGTATTGTCCCGGGTTTGATGCCCATTTTATCACGTATATCTTTAGGAATAGTAATTTGACCCTTTTCAGATACAATCGTTTTCATACTTTTAATATATGAATTCCTACTTGATGAGTCAAGATGTTTTTATCTGTATTTTCTATTCTATGCATTTCTCTATGGTCACCTGGAAATCTTTTAAAAAATAGAATATTTATTTGGGTTGCGGGCGAAGCCTGTGTAATGCTATAATATGGAGCGTAACGGTGAAAAAAAATGAAATTTGAGGAGGAGACAATGAAAAAATGTTTTTTAATTGTGTTTGTTTTATTGTTCCTTATTATTTCCTTTGGTTTTACGAGTGATCTTACAATACAATACCGGGATGACGGACATGGTAAGGTCAATGATAACTATATTACGCCATGCTTGAAAATTATAAACAAGACTTCGAAAAGTGTTGCATTGAGTGAGTTGACTATCCGGTATTACTATTCCAAAGAGGGAACATCTCCGGAATCTTTTCATGTGAAGGACAGGTATCCCGGAAGGAACAGGGTGACAGGAACCTTTTATGAAGGTTATCTGGAAATCGGCTTTACTTCCGGGGCCGGATCTATCACTCCTTTTGGTCATTCAAGAGAAATCAGACTTATGTTTCATAAGGATGATTGGTCACATTATAATGAGGCAAATGATTACTCATACAAATTTCATTTAACACGCTATAGTGATAATGATACGATTACTCTCTATAAAAATGGAATATTAGTCTGGGGTCGGGAACCCTGCGAAAACATTCCTGTTTCGTCTATGACGCCAATTCCTGCAAAACCCCCAGGGGAAGATGAGCCTGAAACAATCTCTTTTATCGAAACAGACGGGATGGTTGTCATCGAAGCGGAACATTATTCAAAACGTTTTCCCGGTAAATACCGGGCATACTTTTCTTTTTGGAGAGAAATCGCATCTTTAGCCGGATCGAGTAACAGATCGGCGATGGTTGCGTTTCCGAACAGAGGAATTAATCTCGGAGACGCAACATATGGGCCCGGCATGGAGTATAACGTTAATTTTAGGAAAACCGGAACCTATTACTGCTGGGTAAGAATGTGGGGGCCAGGCTTAAATGATAATTCCCTTCACAGCGGACTTGATGGAATTCCTGCAAGCTATGGCGCCAAAGGAATGTCCTCTAGAGGTTTCGGCTGGAAATGGGTAAATAAAGCAGATTCCGTCGTTACCTTTGGTGTCGAGTCCCAAGGTTATCATGCGGTAACTATCTGGATGCGGGAAGACGGGACATGGATAGATAAAATCCTTTTAACGACAGATCCTTTTTATGTTCCGCAAAAGGCGGGACCCGAGGAAAGCCCAAGGGAATTTCCTTCCATACCGGAATCAACACCCGAACTAACTCCCGAACCAACGATTGAGCCGACCGGGGAACCGACACCCGGGCCGACAATTGAACCAACTCCCGGGCCGACAATTGAGCCGACCATCGAACCAACGATGAGGCCGACCGGGGAACCAACCCCCGGGCCGACAATTGAACCAACCCCTGAGCCAACGATGATGCCGACCGGGGAACCGACACCCGGGCCGACAATTGTACCGACACCCGGACCGACAATTATATCAACAGATATACCGACAGTTGTACCAACAATCGAGCCATCGGCCGATCCGACAGTTGAACCAACAAATGTATCAACACCGGTTCCTGCAACAACAGATGTCCCGCTGCCGGATCCCATCAGTCTTAAAGTTCAGTATCAATGTGGTGTTTCTTCCGGCTTGACGAATATGATTCGTCCCTACATTAATATTGTGAATACCGGAGAAACAGATGTTCCTTTGCGTGAAGTCTCCCTTCGCTATTATTATACGAAAGATGGGGCGACAGATGAAGAATTCATGGTAGATGATGCACCTTTTGGCGGGGAAAATGTTGCGGGAAGTCTTATGCCGGATTTTCTACAGGTTGATTTTAAACCCGAAGCCGGAATTCTTTCCCGGCAGAGTGAAACAGGGGGGATCATTTGCGGTATATTGAGATCCGACGGGAGTCCCTATGATCAGTGGAACGATTTTTCCTATGATCCGGCTTATGTTGATGGGTTTGCGGATTTTACTAAAATCACCCTCTTTGTAAATGACTCGTTATTGTGGGGATATGAACCTGACGGTCCGACACCTCCCCCGACAGCTGTTCCGAATGAATCTGTTTTCACCGGAAAAAATTAAATTATTGACAAATACTTTAATTTTCATATGCTTATAAGAAAGAGGAGGATGATTTTATGGCTGTCAAAGAGTATGATATAAAAAAGGCGTCCAAAGAATTTTTTGCTTCTGCAAAAAAACCTATTATTACCGGGGTAATTCTTTTTATTCTCCTGATCATTATTTTTAATTCTTGTTTTGTTTATGTAAAGCCGAATGAATTTGGTATAAAACAAGTGAATGTCGGGGTACAAACCGGAATACGTGAGAAAATCTACACCACGGGATTCCAATTCATCCTCCCTTTCGGTCTTGATATTATGCATAAATTCCCCCGGAATATCCAGGTCTTCGAATTGACGAATTATACAACCTCGGCGGCAAGAAATGCCACCATGGAAAAAGCCGCCCATATTCAGACATCCGACGGCTTTTTTGTCGATGTGGATGTGAGTATTTTATACAGGATCTCCGACCCCTATAAGACGATCACAACCATCGGTCCCGGAAATCTCTATGAAGAAAACGGGATTGTTCCCAAGGTAGAACCGAAACTGAAGGAATCCCTCGGAGAGCTTACCACGGAAGAGTTTTTTAACAGCCCTCTACGGGTTGAAAAAGCAAATCGGGCAAAGATACTTCTTAATGAAGAATTAAATCCCAAGGGAATAACAATCGAGAATGTCCTTATCCGGTATTTTAAATACAGCGAAGAAATTCAAAAAAATATCGAGGAAAAAAAGCTGAAAGATCAGCTGGTTTTTACCAACCAGTCAAAGGCACGGGCTTCCGTAGAGGAGGCGATCCTCTCAAAGGTTACCCAGGAGGGCAAGGCAAATATAAAAGTGAAGCTTGAAGAGGGGAATGCCTATGTTGTGAAACGCCAGGCGGATATGGATTTATATGTGCGTACAAAACATGCCGAGGCTGATCTTCTTATAAAACTGGCGGAAGCCCGTAAAACCGAATTAATAAATAATGCTTATCAGAAAAGAGGATCGGATAAACTTGTGGGTATAGAGATGGCAAAAGTATTTTCGGGACTCCAGGTTATTATGCTTCCCTCAAGCGGGAAAAACGGCATAAATCCCCTGAATCTCGATGAAATCATGCGGATGTTCGGAATCAGGGATTAGGGGAAAGGAGAAAAATATGAAAACAAAAACCAGAACGATTATTATACTTTCAGGAATCGTGTTCATACTCTTATTGTTTATTCTCTTTGCCCCTCATCAGACAAAAGCGACGGAAGTTGGGGTGAGGGTAGTGAAATGGTCACCTTTTGAGAAGCAGGGAGTAGACAAAAAAGTATACAGCCCCGGGGCAACCTATTTTTTTCCGAATATTATTAATGAATGGTATACCTTTGATATAAAACTATTAAATATGGATATGACCGCTACCCTCATGCAAGGTGCAAGAACCGGCGGTGATGATCTTCTGTTTAAAACCATAGATGGAAACGACATCAGCCTTGATGTCATTATTGCATACAGGATTATCCCGGAAAAAGCCCCGGAAATTCTTATGAATGTGGCCAGAGACAACCGGAGTCTTGAGGAGAATCTGTTGCGTACCTTAACGCGAAATATTACCCGGGATGTATTCGGTGAACTGAAAACCGAGGATTTCTATGTGGCGGAAAAAAGAACTGAGAAAGCGGAAGCAGCACGGGATATCCTTAATACCTATCTGAATCCATATGGAGTGATTGTGGAGAGTGTTCTGCCCAAAGATTACCGGTTTAATCCGGCATATCAACAGGCAATTGAAGAAAAAAAGGTGGCGGACCAGATAGCCGAACGTCTTAAATCAGAGACAAAAGCAACGATCGAGGAATATAAACAACTCCTCGAAGGGGCCCAGGGAGATGTGAATAAAATGATCGCCGATGTTGATGGGGAATATGAGAAATCCCGGATCGCGGCAGATGCCTATTATGACCAGCAGCAAAAAATTGCCCAGGCTATCGAGGCAGAGGGAAATGCCGAAGCAAAGGGAATCGAGAAAATGGTTGCTGCATTAAACAGCGGCGGCGGGAAAACCCTGGTGAAAATGAAACTTGCAGAGGCTCTGGCCGGAAAAAGTATCTATCTTCTTCCTTTCGGTGAATCCGGCGGGATTGACCTGAAAACAACAGATGTGAATGATTTGCTCAAGACTTACGGGCTTAAAAAACTTGAGGGAAAGCCCCCGGGGGAGATAGGACCGGAATAAACTCATTTCTCATTTTCTCTCATTTTCTTCGTATTTCAGTACATTAACTCTAAAAAAAAGTAATTTTTTATAAAAAACATTGGAAAAAAAATTTTTCAATCACTATACTTTCCTTAACAATTTAGTATTTCTCTGGGAGGGGAAAAACCAATGATAAAGAACAAAGAAAAAGTAGTTCTTATGGTAGAGAACAATCTCGACCATATTGAGCTGGCCCTTGATGCATTCTCACAGTCCAATCTTAAATTATCAGTTAAGGTCTTGCGAACAGGTAATGAAGCCGTGGATTATCTTCAAAGAAGAGACGGAATCGACGATTCCGGGGATAATGTACGGCCGGATGCTATTTTTTTTGATGTAAAAACCATGGGATGGCAGGGTTTTACCTGGCTCGAAAGAATACAGGCCAATAACGGGGAGGAACGTATCCCTATTGTCATGCTTTCTTCGAGTGAAAATTCCTATGATAAGCAATTAAGTAGTAAACTTGGAGCTGCCGATCTTATGTTTAAACCCCTGAATCCCCGGCGGATTAAGACACAGCTTAGAAAGTTGGGATTAATTTAGTTCGTTTTTTACCGTGGAAGACAACATTAATCCGGGTGTTTTTTCTTTTTCGTATCAAGAAAAGGAAGAAAGAATCGCATGAGGAAATGGTTGGACATATTCTCCTGACCACTAAATCCAAGTTCATCCGGTACAGTCTGTTTCAAAGGCATATACGCGGTTCTGAACAACCAGTCCCAAAAACTAAATACGACGCCGAAATTGACACCTGCTTTTCCACGGAGCTTTTTTTCATGGTGCCAGATATGCATCCGGGGAGAATTTAAGAGGTAACGAAAAAACCCCCAGGAGATATTAAGATTCGAATGATTAAGATGACCGATTAAGGTGGTAATGACCGCAACGATAAGGATTGCATCCGGATGTGCGCCAAGGACCGCAATCGGGAGAAATTTTAGGGTATTATATACAAATAATTCCAACCAGTGAAACCGGAAATTACCAATCCAATCCATCGTTGTAATCGAATGATGAACCCGGTGAAATTTCCAGAGGAAAGGGACACGATGGAGAAGATTATGTATACACCACTCCAGAAAATCAGTAATAATCAAATAAAGAAGAATCTGGAGAGGGAAAGGAAGATTATTCAACAAGAGAATGGTTTCGGGATTTCTTAAGAAAACAATCGAAAATAATAACCTTAAAAAAGAGTAGATGGTGTTAAAGGCAACAGCGAAAATGATCCCGCCGATAAATCCATTAAAAACAAACCAGAGAAGATCCTGGCCAATTTCTTTCCGGAGAAGTCCCTGTTTTTTTCTCCATGGACGTATGCGTTCGGCAAGGAGAACTATGAAAGAGGTAACTAATAACCAAAAGAGATATGAACGAACAATAATCATACTTACCACCATCTTCAATTCAATTGACAATTTACCCTGAACATTTTACCATCTCTCTTGAATCATGTATATCTTTTTTTTACCGGAACATCTGAAAGATCTATTTTCATGCATTCCTTTGTTTCCTGATAAAAACAGAAAGAGACAATAATGCATTTTAGTATCATCATCCCGACATTGAATGAGGCTCACTACATCTCAGCCACCCTGAAATCGATCTTTGACGCGAAACCTGATGTGGAAGTGAAGTAAAAGCGGCATTATTTCGTTTGTTGTTTGATGAAAATGGATTTCTCCCCCGGTTATATTCATGGTGTACACGATTTGAATCCATCTGGACGAGTTTTGGGGATCAAGGTCTCGTTTTTAGAAAATCATTTTATTATGAAATCGGAGGCTTCCCGGAAACTTTAATTTTTGAAGATGTTATTATCCTCCGAAAAGCCCGAAAACACGGAAGAATTCTTAAGCTTCCCGGGTACGTCATTACATCTCCCCGTATGTTTAAAAAAAACGGTTATATAAAACAGCAATTAAAAAATGGATATCTTCTCCTCAGATATCTGACCGGTACATCAACATCGACTATTTATCAAAACTATTATAACAAATAAAGTGATTGCTCAAGGATACAAAAAAAATCTCACGGGATTATTTCTATTTATTCCCGCCATTGAGTCTTTACCATTAAGTCCGCACCATTAAGTCCTCACTAGTGAGTCCTCACTAGTGAGGGCTCAATTCCGGAGGTACCATTTTCCCTCAAATTTTTCGAATATTACTCCGTGGGAAGGTGCATTCTTTATCTCATCT
Organism: Spirochaetales bacterium; assembly: GCA_016934975.1. Taxonomy (GTDB): domain Bacteria; phylum Spirochaetota; class Spirochaetia; order SZUA-6; family JAFGRV01; genus JAFGRV01. Next base: position 16,609 of record JAFGRV010000543.1, read on the forward strand.
TCACCGATCTGCCATTCGGCTTTTAAACCATCATTACTTATGACAGGATCCTTTTTTTGTATGATTTTGAGTATTTTTAATAAAAATTCCGCCGGTTTTCCCTCAAAATTTTTTATTAATTCTTCGAAAGGCATTTCTGCTGTAAGCTGCTCAATATCTTTTGGATATGCGATTTCTCTGAATAATGTCGTATAATCCTTGATTTCCAATAGATTTATCGCTTTTTGAATCGTCCCTTCAATTGTGGATTGGGGATCAATCTTTCCAGGTCCGGAAGCGCATGAAAAAAGTATGATACCTAGTAGTAAAATCATTATGTACCGTATGTGTTTCATGTTTATCTCCTTATTCAGATAGTGTAAGAAATCACGATAGAGATTTCAATAATATATATACATTTTTTAGTTTTATCAGTGTCATGGGTATATCGGAATTCCATATATCAGGATAAGAGAATTGCTCCGGGAATAAATTTTACCGGATGATCAGGAGGAATAAAGCCTGAACCATCCGGATTAATCTGGTTGTTGGTTGTTACGATCACACGGGTTGCCTCCTCCTAAAGTACATTATTCCGGTTGCGGATAAAGCCGGGGTTATGGTATACTAAAGTGGCGCTTGTGATGATTAAAAAGGAGATTTATATGATATACTGGTATTCAAAAAGAATAATTATTGCGGTTTTTTTACTTTTTTTTTCATTATCCCTCATTAATGCTCAATCCGGAACTTTAGGCGATACCAATAGCGACGGATCTATCGATATTGTCGATGCCTTGCTTGTTTCCCAATATTATGTTGGTCTGAATCCCAATAATTTTAACAGTAATGTCGCTGATGTAAATAGCGATCAGTCTATTGATGTTATTGATGCCTTGTTGATCGCCCAATTTTATGTTGGGCTGATAAGCGTATTTCCCGGTGTTATCGTTAATCCCGACACCCCCTGGGACTGGGCGGGAGTTGTTGCTACGGGGCAGAGTCTTGCTGTCGGCGAACAAGGGAAACCGGTTCAATCCGTCAGCCAGCCATATAATAATCTCAAACTGTCTACCGGATCTCTGAGCTGGCCTGTGGATCCGAATTCCGGAACTCTTTCCATGGTCCCCCTCGTGGAACCTGTAGGGAGGCTGGCGCCGAATTATCCGAGTTCCTGGCCGGAAAATATGGCGGGAGAAACCCCGGCAACCTCCATGGCAAGCCAGGTGACTTCCATGTACCGGTCCGCAGCCGGGAAGGATTACATTTGTGTTCACGGGAATGTGGGAGAAAACGGGCAATGTCTGAAATATCTCGTTAAAAACGCCCCAAGGGACGGACTTAATGGCCGTGCATATGAAGCGACTTTGATCGAAACCAGGGCGATTACCAGACTTGCACAGGGAGCGGGAAAAACATACGGCGTTGCGGCGGTTATTGTAACCCACGGGGAATGCGATTCCGGGAATACAAATTATGAAAATGAGCTGTATCAACTCTGGTCGGATTACAATAACGACCTTAAGGCGATTACCGGGCAAACACAGGATTTGATCATGATCGTGTCTCAGCAGAATTCCCAGGGTGATAATTCATCCTCGACCCTCGCTGTCTGGAAAGCCGGTGTTGATCATCCTGAGAGTTTTGTCTGTTCCGGACCCAAATATCAGTTTCCTTATGCAAGTGACGGCGTCCATCTGACTACCGAAGGATATCGCCGGCTCGGTGAAAAATACGGCCAGATTTATTATGAACGTGTGATACTCGGTAATAATTGGCAGCCCCTTCAGCCGACGGGTGCTTCCCGAAGCGGCAGGGTAATCACCGTGAACTTCCATGTGCCTTCCGGCGCACTTGCCTGGGAGAACACCTTCCAGACACCGCATCAGGATATAAATGAATGGAGAAACGGGAAAGGTTTTGAGGTGAGATCGAGAAATTCAAGCAGATTAACCATCAGCTCTGTTCAGATTTCCGGCAATTCGGTACAGATTACCTGTACGGCAGATCTTCCTGCCGATGGAGTGATCGTTTCCTATGCCATGATCTCCAATTCCGGAACTATGACGAGTCCTTACCAGGGGACAAGGTACTGGGGGCAGCTTCGTGACTCCGACTCCTTTATAGGGATAAGCACCGGAAAAAACCTGCCGAATTATTGTGTTGCCTTTGAATTGATTGTGCCCTAGGGAGTTTTTTGAGTATGAACGATAGTATGGGAAATGGTAGTGGAAAAAAAGATAATACATCAATTAAGCGGATTTTGCAGATTCTTGTCGTTTCGGTGTTCATGATTTTTATCGTTTTTTACCCGGCGGGAACTCTCCTCTGGCCCGAAGCATGGATTCTTATCGTGCTTTACGCATCTTCCGTATTCGGTGCTCTGCTCTGGCTCAGGAAGCACGATCCCGCGTTATTGAAAGAAAGAAGTGAAAGACAGGGAGAGGGAAAGGGCTGGGATAAAATCCTGATCTCTTTCTATAATTTGTTTCTTTTTATTATGCTCGCTCTCTGTGGACTTGACGCGGTTCGTTTTAAATGGTCGGATATACCTGTCGGGGTCGAAATGATCGGGTTTCTCCTCTTTGTCCCGGCCGGGATCATTATGTTTCTCGCCGCGAAAGAGAATACGTATCTTTCCTCTATTGTCCGGATTCAGAATGACCGGCAACAACGAGTTGTAAAAACCGGGGCGTATTCAATTGTGAGACATCCCATGTACGCCGGTATGATTCTTCTTTTTATGGGGATTCCCATCGCTCTCGGCTCTCTCTACGGCCTGATACCGGCAGGGGCGGTTATCATCATCCTCATCATCCGTACCATCCTTGAGGACAGGACTCTTAAGACTGAGCTTGAGGGATACGCGGATTATTCTTCCGAGGTAAAATACAGGCTTATACCGGGAGTGTGGTGAGATAATATCTTTATAGAAAAAACCGATCTGGTTTAAGCCCGGGGGTAGTTCAGCTGGTACCTGAGTACTCGTTTTTGTTATAGACCTTCCCACCCGGCAATCCGTGCAAGAAGCCACCAGAGAGCATATGCTTTCATGTTTCCATTGAGTGGTGCTGAATGAGCAGCATTGCAATTATACCAGTCTACATTTTCCGTGTGGGCTGCCTGCCACTCAAGGGCCCAATTCCCATTCAGCGACCCTGAATCATAGGGTGCTTCATTATCGTACACACATGTGTCATGGACCCGTTTATCACCGTAATAATTACTGTCGGGATCATAAGTTTCAATATTATAAAAATCGTATAAAAATAGTTCGTTATCGATACAATGCTGATGGATAAAGCGGTTCCTGTAATGAACACTCCCGGCCTCTCCGGTACCGTCTGGGTGAGCTGGTCAAAGCACTAGTAAAAAAGTTGAGGATCCCGGGAATCTTCCGGGTAATTTCAATCTCTGTAATGTATTTATTGAATCAATTATAAAAACCAATGGAATGACTCATTATTTTTTTACAATGACATCAATATTCATACTATTCACGCAAAGAATAAAGCAGCATGGAGATTAACTTATAATTGCCCGGTATTATCAAATAGCATAACCGCAATTGTCTCTGAAAAAACAAGCGGTTTGGGTACAAGAGGGAA
>JAFGRV010000544.1 GCA_016934975.1 Spirochaetales bacterium
GGGTTCGTATTTCCCATCTATATGACCTTGGTCCCTGTGGCTGTACGGGATTTCTTATACCCGGATATAACCGCGAACGATATTGCATCACAGAAATAATTTTTTATTATAGTAATAATTGCATATTTTCACTATTGTTCGTATGGTTGATACTGACAAACTCAAAAACAGGTGAGAACAATAGTAAAATCTCGTAAAAATGGGTAGAAAATCATGAAGAAGAAAAAATTAGGTTCATCGGATCTTGAGCTCACAAGAATCGGACTTGGTACCTGGGCTATCGGCGGCGATAACTGGAGATACGGTTGGGGCCCACAGGATGATGAGGAATCGATAAAAACGATTCATAAAGCCCTTGATATGGGAATTAACTGGATTGATACGGCAGCTGTTTACGGGATCGGCCATTCCGAGGAAATAATCGGAAAAGCCCTCCACGGCATGCATGAAAAACCGATAATTGCGACAAAATGCACAAGAATAGTAAATAAATATGGCGCACTTGTCGGGAATTTCACGAAAGAGAGTATTAAAGGCGAAGCGGAAGCGAGTCTGAAAAGACTTAAGATTGATATCATCGACCTGTATCAAATTCACTGGCCGGATCCGGACCCGGATATTGAGGAGGGCTGGGAGACGATTTCCGAGCTTATTAAGGAAGGAAAAGTCAGGTATGGGGGGGTATCTAATTTCAGCGTTCCTCAACTCGTAAGAATCAAACCTATCCATCCTGTCACTTCCCTTCAGCCTCCGTACAATATGATACAGAGAAATATTGAATCCGGGCATTTACAATTCTGTAAGGAGAATAATATAGGTATTATTTGTTATAGCCCGATGTACAAGGGTCTCCTTACCGGAAAATTTTCAAGAGAAAGGCTGTCCGGGCTTCCACAAGACGATCATAGAAATAAAGATCCTCATTTCCGGGAGCCTGAAATCTCAATAAACCTGGAATTGGTAGATAATCTTGCACTCATAGCAAAGAGTGAAGGGATATCCCTTGCACATCTTTCGATTGCATGGACCCTTCGACACGAGGAGGTAACTGCCGCGATTGTCGGCGCCCGTCATCCCGGCCAAATTGAGGAAAATTCAAAAGCTGCCGATATAGAATTATCGAATACAATAATTATCCGAATAAATGAATTGTTAAAGGAGCGGGATAAAAAAATTTTATCATTAAATAGTTAAATTCAGGACATTACATGTACGGCGTTGGCCGGCTGTTTTTTTTAGTTTTTAGGATTTCAACTCCATAACTATTCCGGTTACAGCTTAATTGTTTTGATAATTTCGCTTTTTTAAGATAACAGGCAGTATTTTTTATATGGATTTAAAATATTACAGTCAAAACACTAGTTGACTTTTCTTGTATCTCTCTATAGTATGTTTACTCAAATGCGAATCGCAATTGTCTCGGATGTTATTTATGAATATATATCAGGCCTCGCAATCTTTACAAAGAGATTTATCGATCAGTTAAAAAAACATGTGGAAAAAGTAATTGTTATAACTGCGGGGACGACACAAAAATGTATCGAAATAGATAATGTAAAGATATATTATTTAAAAGGGTTGAGTCTTAAAAAATTCGATTTTCATATTGGAGTTCACCCCCTCTTATCAATTAAGAAGATTTTTAGAGAAGAAAAAACAGATATTGTCCATTGCATGAGTCCTCTCCCAATGGCCGTCGCATCTGTCTTTCATGCCAAGAAAATAAATATCCCGGTGATATTCACATCCCATTTACAGATGGAAAATATAATGAAGAATATGAATATCACATCTGCCGGTATACTAAAACTTATAGCATTTTACGGTGTTTGGCTTTATAATGCCTGCGACCGCATTACCTGCCCTTCGAATTATGCAAAAAAGGAACTTATCTATTATGGTATTAAAAATCTCTCACGATTAAGCATAATTTCAAACGGAATCAATGCAGACCATTTCAAACCGGCAGATTGCAGGCAGGAAAAAATGGTTCTTTTTGTCGGCAGATTAATGCCGGAAAAATGTATTGATACGCTTATATTGGCTTCTGCCATAGTGAACAGGGAATATCCGGATTATAAATTTGTTATCGCGGGAAGTGGTTATGCAATGCCGGAACTTAAGGATCTTGCCGATAAAATAAATCCGGGGATCCGTTTTACCGGCAGAATACCGGATACCGAACTTCTCGATCTCTTACAGAAATGTGAGATATTTGTACTTCCGTCGGAATCAGAACTCCAGGGGATCTGCTTATTGGAAGCCATGTCCTGTCAAAAGCCGACTATTGCTTCCGATTCGCCGACAAGTGCTGCTGTAGAACTGGCAAATATCTTATTTAAGCACAAAGACCATGATGATTTGGCCAAGAAAATTATCTATCTCATAGAGAATAAAAATATAGCGAAACAAATCGCGAAAAAAAACAGGGAAATCATTTTACGGGAGCATGATTACTCAAAGATAACTGACAAATATATTGAATTATATAAAGATGCTATTAAACTCAAAAGCGGGAATAACCATGAAAACGAAGAATAACGATTCGAGCCGGAATAACGGAACAAAACAGATCAATAAAAAAAGCATTCTAAAAATATTTACCCGGGGTTTAATGGTAAAATATTTTAATTCAAGCTGGCCGATTTGGATTGATTTCAGGATTACCTACAGGTGCAATCTTCGCTGCTGGTACTGTGATATGCCATCTGCAAAAATCGGAGAAATGACAACAGATGAGATAAAAAGGGTAATCGATAAAATAAATGCACCCGGGAGAGTTATTCTCCTTACCGGCGGGGAACCTCTTGTACGAAAGGATATCGGGGAAGTAGTAAACTATTTTGTTCATCATTCCGATTGTGAAGTACGATTTAATACGAATTTACTATTATTAAAAAAGCGCTATGATGAAATAAAGGACTGTGACGGTTTCTTTTTCTCTCTTGACGGGACAAAAGAGACTCATGAGAAAAATAAAGGAGAAGGGTCATGGAAAGGAGTTGAAGAAGGTCTGGAGATTCTTCATTCCGAGGGCCGTGGAAAAATTTCCATGACTGTGATTACAAATAATACGACCCTTGATGATATCAAATCAGTTCTCGAGATGTGTGCAAAATATGAAATTCTTCCTGCATTTCAAATGGTCCGGCATTATGAATTATCAAAAGATTCTAAAAAAATAAAACCGAACATGGATTCGGCAATAAAAATTTTCGAATATCTTTTAGAACAACGGCGGAATGGAGTGTCGATGATGAACTCCAGAAAAGGGCTCATGGGACAGATCAGACTTGCACAGGGTGTCTTAAATGCAAAATGTTATTCCGGAAAACTTCTTTGTACTGTTGATTCGGATGGTGTCGTAGGTCTTTGTTTTTCGAGACCCCGTTTTACAAACTCACTTAACCTTACTGAAGATAATGTCACCTTCAAAGATGCCTTAAAAGTGCTTCACTCAATAAAACCTCATACGAAACGTTGTCCCACCTGCACGTGTATGGCACCTATTGAATTTTCACTCTGTAATCTTTTAAATGTCGATGTGTTATTGGATAATTATTTGACGGAAAAGAAATTCCAGCGGCTGGAAGAATTGTATATAAATAAAATCAATACACTGAATCCGGTTCATAAATCCGTATAAAGGGAATTCCTCACTTTTATATCGAATCGGTTTTTTTATCTGATTTTGAAATCCATTCTTTTCGGGCTTCTTCTGTTTTTGTTTTTTCAGCCTGTACTTCAATACCGATGCCCCCCCTCATATTAAAAATGCCTTTCACCAGACACCAGTGAGGATCAAGAGCTTTCACCAAATCATCAAGAATCTGATTGATAAGATGTTCGTGGAAAACTCCTTCATTTCTATAAGACCAAAAATAGAGTTTTAATGATTTTGATTCAACAATTCTTTTGTCCGGTACATAGTCTATCCTTATCTGCGCAAAATCAGGTTGCTTTGTTTTAGGACAAATACAGGTAAATTCGTCGGTTTTAAGAGTGACTAAATAATAACGTGAAGAAGAATGGTTAGGGAAAGTTTCAAGTTTCCGTTCCGGTGAGGAGCTGTCTCCAAGAATTGTCAAACCTTCTAAATCTTGTTTTTCCGTTGCCATAATGGTTTCTACGTTTCTCCTTTAACGCTTTATTTTCAATTAAATAGATTCAAAGGATTAAAATTACAAAAGCCAATTACGAAAATTATTATTTTTGCAATTTAGGTTGTCCAATAACCCCAATTATAACAAAATCGCTCTCAAACTACACTATATATAGCGTATAATTGTAATCATCACTCCCATATATATTGTAATGAGGTTATTGGCCAACCTTGTTTGTGGTTGCGGGACAACCTCAATTGGCTCATTTATTATTTCTTTACGGAGGTGCGCACAATAAGCTTTCAATGTTCATATCACCGTAAAGTAATTCCGGATTTTGTATCAATAAAAATACTTCACTACATATACTTTTATAACTAAATAAAATATTTTAGCATAAAAAAAGCAAAAAAAATACCTGGCAACGACCTACTCTTCCACATAATGAAATGCAGTACCATCGGCGATGGAGGGCTTAACTTCCGTGTTCGAAATGGGAACGGGTGGGACCCCTCCTCTGTGGTCACCAGGTAAATTGATTAAAAAATTAAAACGATTTTTTTATTCTGAAAAAGACAATCAATAATATGGTCAAGCCTCACGGTAAATTAGTACTGGTCGGCTGAACATGTTACCATGCTTATACCTCCAGCCTA
>JAFGRV010000545.1 GCA_016934975.1 Spirochaetales bacterium
TACGGTTGATTGGCAGTGGCAGAATGCCTTTTTAGACTATCTGGCATACGAAAATATCTTTGATACGATCTATTGGTCAATCAACCCGGAATGCGGATGTTGATTGCGATGGCAGCGTCACCATTGTCGATGCCCTCCTGATCGCCCGGTACCACGTCGGCCTGCTGAGTTCTTTTACTTGTTGATAAATAAATTTTTTGATAATATTGGGATCCGATACCATCAGTATCTTATCGTACATTTCCGAAGTACACTTTGTAACGCGTCTATATCCTTCCGGATGATGTGATTTTCACTTAAATATAGCTGAGTTAAAGAAGTAAGTTCTGAAAGAGGGCTGATATCGCTGATTTGATTTGTACCTAAATAAAGCTCAATCAAAGAAGTAAGCTTAGAAAGGGAGTCGATATCGCTGATTTGATTACTATTTAAAGCGAGCTGTGTCAAAGAAGTAAGTTCCGAAAGAGAGCTTATATCGCTGATTTGATTTCTCCCTAAATAAAGCACAGTCAAAGAAGTAAGTCCCGAAAGGGGGCTCATATCATTGATTTGATTATTAGACAAATCAAGCACAGTCAAAGAAGTTAGTCCGGAAAGCGGCCTGATGTCCCTGATTTCATTTGCACCCAAACCAAGCTCAGTTAAAGAAGTAAGCCCGGAAAGGGGGCCGATATCACTGATTTGATTTTCACGCAGAAAAAGCTGAGTCAACGAAGTAAGCCCGGAAAGCGGGGTGATATCTCTTATTTTATTTCCGCGCACATAAAGAACATCCAAAGAAGTAAGTCCGGAAAGGGGGGCGATATCTCTAATGTGATTTTCTCCCAAATAAAGCCACATCAAAGAAGTAAGTCCGGAAAGCGGGGTGATATCACTGATTTGATTTCCGCCTAAATAGAGTGTGGTCAAAGAAATAAAATAATCAATCCCTGATATATTGGATATCGTGCTGCCGCCAGCTTCAAGTATCTCAATAGTATTAACATCGGAAGTATAAATAGCTCCGGCGGGTTTTTTAATATGTTTCCTGACAACAGCTTCAAAAGCTGAATCGGGGAATGAAATAATGAATGATGTTGAAGATAGTGCCGGATTTGTATCTGGTTTTTGTGATTTTTCTTTATTCATACAGCCTATTCCCGTTAAAATCCAAAAAAGTACAAAAAAAGTAAGTAGTGTAACAATAGTGATCTTCCTCATCATTACTCCTTCTCTATCAAAATATTTGAAAAGACGTTCCTATTCACGCGTTTTTTAAGGAATAGAAAACCACTCCCATATAAAATACCCGGAGGCATCGTCAGAACAATGCCCCCGGAAAGGATTAAAGAGACACCTACCTCTAGGTTAATTCGCGGTGATAACCGCCCTGCGGTAAGCGCAAAGACTCGGAGAGCCATTATCACTCACTTTCAGGATTATATGAGTTACTCCGGATGAGACTGATACTGTGGCAGTGGACGAGGTACTGCCTGAAATCGAGGGAGAACCAGCAGAACTGGGTTCAGCATAATACGACCAGGAGTAAGAAAGGTTATTGCCATCGGGATCGCTGGAGCCAACTGCGCTAAGAGTAATACTGGAACCGGCAGAGGCCGAAATTCTCAGTACATTTCTGGTAGAGTCGTTATTTAAAATTGCGATAGGATGATGGTTGGCACCGGAGTAATTACTGGTAATGCTCCAGTCCATTCTGGCTGCAAAGTCGTTCGCGATGTCACTACTCCATTTGCTAATAGAGCCGCCTCCCTCGGGAGCATCACTGTACATGTAGTATGTGTCGTATTGGGATTCAGCTGTGACTGCCGACATACCCCGGACGTTGGCTTTTTTGCTCCCATTACAACGACCGCCCCAACTGCCCCAGGTAACTTGATCGGGATCGGAAAGGCCGTTAGGCATGACATACATAAAAGCCGGGGTATCGCCTTCATTTGCCCACACCCGGTCCGGGTACGTTGCACCCAGGGGTCCGTGGTTCTGAACATTTTGGTCTATCCAGCTATCGGAGTACTGCCAGCTGTAAACTCCTATAAAGCGGATGTAAAGAAGATTGGGGTAGTTTTTCGTCATCCAGGCCCCGCAATCGTCCTGACCCAGGATGTCATATACACGGATCCTGCTTATGAATTGAGCTACTTCGGATGAAGAGCGTGTGTTCTGTACTTTCCAGACTGCCTGGGCTACTGTGTTTGCGCCGCCCCAACAACCGATCCACACCGGACGCGGATCGTTATCATCCGCCGCTGCGATGATAGCGTTAGAACCAAAGCTGTCTTTACCGGAGCCGACGTCGCCCATGCTGTACCCAGTCTGGCCCAATCCGCGTACGGATCTCAGATATGCGGGAGTGGGAAAGTCGGGAGAATGTACTTTAAGATTGTTATACGCCTGTTCATAGGCATTAATTTTAGCATCGAGCATGGCGGTACTGGTTTGAGACTTTTTCCAGCAACTGGTACCGGAAACACAGGCTACCACTTCAAACTCGTTCATAGACACCAAATAGTGAACCCATGACATTTCATCATCCGGATCGGCGCCAAGATCGGAAGTTGCAATATAGCGTGGTTTCACATATGTTCCCGGGGGCGGTTCTTCTGATACAAGAATATCTTCCGATTTAGAAGCTGTTTTGCCCTCATTATCGGTAACAGTGACAGTTATTGTATATGGTCCCGCATTCGCGTATGAGTGATTAGTTACGGAACCATTAGTTATATAATCATCTCCATAATTCACCTGATGATTTGAAATTGTACCATCGGGATCATAGGAAGCAGAAGCGTCAACCGTGACAGTTTCTCCCGGCTTAGGATTTTGTGGATTTACTGTAAATTTGACAATTGGTTCGCCGGTAAAGGCTATTGCATCAACCTTGATTGCATTAATAAGTGCGTTCTCCGTAACAGTAACAAACTCAATATTAATCTCTCCGTCACTCACCGTCACCTGGTCTTCCGTAACATAGGCAACACCATTTCCGACCGTGGCATATACATCAAGATTGTTAATATAACCGGTTCCCTCTATGTTAACATTAAAAACTCTCAACCCTGATGATGTGTGATAATTCTCCGCAAAATGCAGCATCACCCTGAACTCGCCATTGGGGACTGACGCAGAATAACTGCAGGATCCATACCGTTCAGTCGAATAAAGCGTTGGATCCGAGGTTCCCGAAACGGATGCACCATTAGTATAGGCTGAACCTCCTGAAAAACCTGTGTCAGCCGCATAGACGGTCCCGTCGGAAGCCGTATAGGCGCTGCCGCCGCAATTAACCGCGAAAACAGTCTCTTCTACAAATGGTGTCGGTGTCGGCGAATCCTGACAATTCAACTCATCGATAAGATTTACATAGAACTGTGCTATGAGAAGGGCATCCACAATATCAATGGAATTGTCACTGTTTACATCGGCGACACTGGAATCGAAATTCCCCGGATTCAGGTTCACATAATATTGGGAAATGAGAAGGGCGTCCACAATATCAACTGTTCCATCTGAATTGACATCACCGCATTCTGCCGCTGCTATCAGGCTTATACCACATAACAGCAAGAATACAAAAACAATTTCTTTTTTCATTTTTTTCTCTCCTATTTATATTAAATTATCAATATATTAATTATATCCTAATTTAACATGAATAATTTCCTGCTTCCTTGCATCTTTACGCAAAATAAATACATAAATGTGCAATGTATATTTTCAGGATTTCGTATACGAATCTCATTGGAGTAAAAGACCACCCGCTAAGTCCGTTCTGCGAACGACGGTGGCTTTCTTTTGATAGTAAAAGCTTCGAAAAGAATTATAAACAAGAGTCACTCGGTAATAAGTCATGATCTGAAGGGACGAGATAGAGCACAATTATGGTTAAAAATAAAGCGCAGACAGATACAGAAGATACACAGAAGGCGTTGTACTTTAAGTTACAACGCCTTCTTGAAAGGATAACTAAAATGAAGGAGTGCTAAAACAAAACCTTAAATGAAAACTATAGTTATTCTACACACCAGTCTGCCCGTTCGGCGAATTCTGCTTCAAAGTCCGCCTTCCACTGGGAGATGGTCGATCCGCCGGGCCCATCAACATAATGATTCGTTCCGCTCCTGCGAGAGTATTGTCCGCCCCAGCTTGGTTGGGTGGGATCGTCCGGGTCGTTCCCCAATCGGTTCGGGTTCGCGCTGATCAGACCGAGGAACGAGGGTGTATCCCCCTCAATGACTCCGGTTCCTGCCATTGCTTCGTCCGGGTATATAGCACAGAGGGGACCATGGTTGTTGATGATATTCGTATTGACCCAGGATTGATTATCAACACCGAACATGCCCTGGTAAGTCGATCGCGATTCGACAATAAGGAGATTGGGGAAATTATCCATAAGCCATCCGTGGGTTGCGTCCTGGCAGGCAATCAGATAAACGCGAATCTTGCCGATAAAGGCATCCAGCTCGGCCTGGCTGCGTGTGTTCTTCACTTTCCAAATGGCTTGCGCTACTTCCCGGGGACCTCCCCACACACCTATATATATGGGCCGTGGATCGTCTTTATCCGCTGCTGCAATAATCCCTTCCGAAGCCTCACTGTCCCTGCCGGATCCGATAATGTCTGACCAGGGTTGCTTACCGCATCCCCACTGTATATTGATAGAACCTTCGTTACCCAAACCCTGATACGTGACCGAACGGAGGAAGGCTGCGGTAGGATAGTTGGAATCATGTTTCCTCAGGTTCTCATCGACCTGATCGTATTTGTCAAGTGCGGCTAAAACATTTTGTTTGTTCGCTACCATATTAAAGGTACCTGCCGATGCGATTATTCCCTCGACATCAAATTCATTCGTATAAAGTAAAAAGCGGACCATAGATTGTACATCGTCCGGGTCGCTATTGGTGACCGGAAAGGGTGGAAAGTCCGACGACATTATCACGCGAAGTTTATCCATATTGACAGTGATCTCCTTTACAGAAATCTCTTTTGATAGAGCAGTTGTTTTACCCTCATTATCGGTAACAGTGACAGTGATTGTATATGTGCCTTCATTTTCGTATGTGTGAGAAGTGACAGCACCATTGGTTGGATTACCTTCACCCCAATTCACCTCATAATTTGTTATTGATCCGTCGGAATCATAGGAAGCAGAGGCATCAACTGTCACCATTTCATTCGGTTTGGCACTTGAAGGATTTATTGTAAATCTGACGATAGGTTCGCCGGTATACGAAATTGACTGAATCTTTATGGCATTAATCAGGGCATTCTCCGTAACAGTCACAAACTCAATATTAATCTGTCCGTCACTGACTGATACCTGGTTTTCTGTTATATACGCAGTTTCAGCTCCGGCTTGTGCATAGATATCAAGATTGCTGATACTTTGAGTCCCCTCCATAAGGACATTAAAAACCCTTGAACCTGCTGAAGTGTGATAATTCTCCGCAAAATGGAGGGTCACCAAATAATCGCCATTGGGAACTTCAGCTGAATAGGTGCAGGATCCATATCTTTCAGTTGCATACAGGGTTGGATCTGAGGTTCCTGAAACGGATGAACCATTATCATAGGCAGATCCTCCTATAACTTCTGATTCAGCATCAGCTGTATAGACAGTCCCGTCAGAACCTGTATAGGCGCTCCCGCCACAATTGACTGCAAAAACAGTCTCCGTTTCTACAGGTGTAGGCGAAGGTGTTAGTGTAGGTGTTTCCGTACAATCCAACTCATCAATAAGCCCTACATACAACTGTGCTATCAGGAGAGCATCAACAATATCTATGGAGTTGTCAGCGTTTACATCAGCGACAATGGAATCGAAGCTCACCGGATTCAGATCCACATAATATTGGGCGATGAGAAGGGCGTCCACAATATCAACTGTCCCATCTGAATTGACATCACCACATTCTGCTGCTGCTCCCATGCTTATACCAATGAGTAGCAAGAATACAAAAATTATTTTTTCTTTCATTTTTATCTCTCTTAATTTATCCGATTATTAATAAAATTTAATTATATTTTATTTTACACGAATAAATTTCTGTTTCATTTGCACTGTTACGCAAAAAAAATACATTCAAACGCAAGGTCAATTTCCCGGACAACTATTGATAAACTGCAATTTTAAACTTTGTTGAGTACTTCTTGCCCCTCATTATTAAAAAAAAAGTTTTTGAACTAAATTATTAATAAAAATAATTGTTAATGAATTTTTATGGCTATTGCTCTTTCTCCTTAGAAAGTGTTATTATTAATGAAATGATAAAACTCTTGCCGGACAAACAGTAATAAGGAAATTACCGAATTGGGTAAAAAAAAATCTTTACCACCATCTAAAACAAAATACCCCGGGCGGGGCCGGATTATCGCACTCCTGGGGGATGAACTGAATTATGAAATTCCGATTAAAATATTCAACACTATAAAAGAATTGGCCGGGAAGTACAATTATGATCTGCTTTACATCGGCGGAGAAGCCTATAAATCCCCGATTGAGTTCTCTGCTCAATCTAATATTCTCTACAATTTGATATCTTCACGGGCCGTGGATGGATTGATCACCATCAGTAATCTTCTTAGTGCCTATACGTCCCCCCGGAAATTCTATAAAAGGTATTTGGAGTTCCTCTCCATCCCTGTCGTTAGTCTGGGGATCGTCTTCGAGGGTATTCCCAGCGTGGTTCCGGATAATTCGACAGGTATGAACGAGGCTGTCTGCCACCTTATTGAAGATCATAACTATACCCGGATAGCTTTCTTAAGCGGCACGCAGGAACATCCCGATGTGATCGAACGGTTCTCCGCCTTCACCCGGGCCATGGAAGCTCATAATCTGCCGGTGGATCCAAGCCTGCTGCTCAAGGGGAATTTTCAATCGGAATCCGGGAGCAGGGCTGTCAGAGAACTCCTCGATACCCGGGGGAAAAAACCGGGCCAGGATGTACAGGCAATCGTTTGTTGTAATGATTATATGGCCAGCGGAGCTATTTTAGAGTTACAGTCCCGGTCCATCCGCATCCCTGAAGAGATCGCCCTGGTGGGATTCGATGGACTGCATATTACTGAATGCCTGGTTCCTTCCTTGAGCTCGGTTGCCCAGCCTTTTCATACTATGGCAATCAAAGCCACGGAACTGCTTTTTAAATTGATATCAGGTGAATCTGTTCCGGAAGTGGTTCGCGTCTTGTCCCGTTTTATTCCCCACCGTTCCTGTGGCTGCACGGATAAGCTGACTCAAACCGGACAAAAGCACCTGAAATTATCACCTCCTTATTTTCCTGAACATATAAACAGGCAAATCCTTGGCTTAGATATGAGTACACGCCTGATCTGGAAACAAGCAATATCCCATTTACGGGAAAAGGCACAATGGAACCGATGCTCAACAGAGTTGAGGTCCGATAGTAAAGAGTCACGTTTACCTGCAGAAGATGCTGAAAGAAATAATAATCAAGAGATATGGGATATCCTGAGTGATACGGTTTACAATTCATTTGCTAACACAAATTATACGAACATGGTTCAAAATATGGGGATTAACATTACATCTCACCTGGAGCTCTGCGATTTACTCCTTGATCTCCATAATAAACTGCCCGGAATCGGCATCAAAAGGTGCTGTATTTGCCTTTATGAAAATCCGGAAAACAGCACCGGGGTTATTCCCCCGTGGTCCCGGTTGATCCTTGCTTTCAATCCGGTCCATCCCCTTAATCTCCCTCCGGAGGGTTTGCGTTTTCATACGGAAAACCTGCTGCCGGAAGAAATTATTAACAGAGAAGGGTGGAAAAATTGGGTTGTTATGGCACTCTATTTTCAAAATGAACAGTTCGGCTTCATGTTTATTGACAGCGAGATCCCAAATAAGAATATCTACAATAATTTACGGAAACAAATCAGCACCGCCCTGAAAGGGAACCAACTGCTTAAGGAAACCCGAAAAGCCAATAACCTGTTAAATGAAGCGAACGAGCAAAAGACTCAATTTTTCATCAACCTGGCCCATGAAACTAAAACCCCTCTTACTCTTATACGGAATTATCTATCCCGCTATATTGAACAACATGCTCCCGATGAGAATCTACAGGTCATCAAACAGAACATCGATTTGTTGTTATCCAATATGCTCAATTTCATGGATGTGGAAAAATTACAAAAAGGAGTGACTGTTTTCCAACACGACATCCTGGTGAACCTCTCTGAGGGTGTTGAGCAAAAATGTACTATATTCTCTGAAGTCGCTAAAACAAAAAAAATCCGGATTGTTTGGAAAATCGAAGAAAACATTATTATCAGGATCGATCCATACGCCCTGGACAGAATCCTCAATAACCTCCTCGATAATGCCGTAAAATATATCCAGGAAGAAGGCAAGATATGGGTCAAAGTATCCCGTAAGGAGGACCATGCCATACTCCGGATCAGTGATAATGGACCGGGTTTGCCTGTGGAAACATCCGAACATCTTTTCGAGCCCTATTATCTGCTTTCCCGGAAAAAAACCGGGCAGCAGGGAGTTGGTGTGGGGCTTTCTATCGTAAAAAAAATAGCCGATGAAATAGCCGCTTCAATTGTGGTGGAAAAAAATAAAAGCGGGGGTGCCTGTTTTACGATATCTTTTAAAGCAAGCAAAACCTTAAGACCCGGGGAGTCGGCGCAAACCATTCCCTCCATCTCCCCATCACCTTTGGTGAGAGGAATCATTAATGAAAAGAACATTTCCCCTGAAAAGCCATCGCTCCTGGTTGTGGATGACAATGTCCAATTATTAAAATTGATCCAGAGCGCTTTGGAAGAAACGTATAACATTTTTCTCGCCAGGGATGTGGA
>JAFGRV010000546.1 GCA_016934975.1 Spirochaetales bacterium
AAGTACAACAAACGTAATCCCGTAAAATACCGGATGACGCTTTCGCTGTATTTCTGCTTGGGTCATATCACCAGCGCCTTTTTTCTGTGTCATTCGTCTGTGTTCTCTTGATGCCATATCTATTCCTTTTCCTTAACTCTAATATATTAATGAATGCTCTGTAAAAAATGAGGAAACTCATTAACAGAACATAAACTATAACAAGAATAATGAGTACTGTCAATAATTTATTCCCATTGAGAATGATTTTAAAACCGGCCACTTTTCTTTATATCCGGGAAAACGAGGTAAAGATTCTCTTCTTTATCCCTTAAACATGGAAAAAAAATAAAATCAGAGAAAAAGGTGAGTTGAAATTACTTGACAATAGAAATTAATACAGTTATATTACATTTATTAACGGTTGTCCTGCAACCAGAAAAAGGCTGTTTGATTTAGTTCATATACCTTGAGTATTTTTATGTGATCGTATTAAAAGGAAATAAAAATACTTCACAGTTGGATAGGTATGTTCAATATGGAGTTGTAAAACTTCCTTTATAGGTACGTAACAACCGGAATCATCCGGGGGTGTAGCGAAGCTGGTTATCGCGCCGGCCTGTCAAGCCGGAGATCGCGGGTTCAATCCCCGTCGCTCCCGTATTTTTTTTTATTTCGGGCTGTAGCGCAGTGGCTAGCGCGCTCGGTTCGGGACCGAGAGGCCGGGAGTTCAAATCTCCCCAGCCCGAATCGTTAAACCCGAGTAGTTTTATGTCAATACATATTATAATCCCATCAGGTTTATGAAAAAAAATGTAGTTATACTATGTTGATCAAGACTGTCCAGGGACCTCATGTAAATACAAAGATGAAACAAGACAGTTCAGAAAAATTGGACTAATTTTTCCTTTACAACCATAAACAATGTTTTACAATCTTCGGAATCAGTATGATATCCTCCCCCGCCGGTTTTTTGCCGTATAACAATAAAACCATACTCATCATCCCCGCCAGGTTCTTTTACCATTACTCCGAAGTCTTCCTGCTTGAGTAATTCATAGGTCTTCTTCTTTCCTTTACAAAGAAATACCGCGTACATATAAGGAACAGCACCATTCGGGCCATTATTGATGGCAACCTGAATCTGTACACCTATGAAATCCGGGGGTTTTCTTTTTGGCTCAATCATGAGCCGGACATCTTCGGGAATTTGTCTTCCTGTTTTATCTTTATCCAGGCGTAAGTATGGTGTCACAATAAGTTCAGGTGCCGAGGTTTCCGCCACATTTAATACAGTCTTAAAACGTTCCATCTTCATTTTGAGTTGTATCGGTGTCCAGAGATCAACTTTCCCGGTCCAGGAAACAGGAAAAAAGATAATACAAAAATCCAATACAAGGATAAGAATGTTTAATTTTTCGGACATAAAAGAAAAAAAAGCTACAATACCAAGGATAACAAAGATGAAAACACCAAATCCACCCTTATAGATAAATGGATAAGATATTTTTTTTGTCATCGTAAGGTTTTGTTCAATCCGCTGAAATTCTTTTGTTGTTGCAGGTTTCCAGTCTTCGAATCCCAGATCCATGGGTTTATTTCTATAGTTCCTTGCCATTATTAAGGTAGCTCCGCCGATCATCACCACCAGGCTCAGAATAAAAAAAGAGGGTAAAAATACCTGGATGAGAATACCGGCGGTTTCGCATAATGCAAAGCACATCATTCTGACAGTAAAGGGTATGCGGGGAATAAAAAAATCAATTTTCATGAATATCATCCTTTCTGCACACTATCATATTATTCTCACACATTTATCATATCATCTGTAGGGATCTCTTTTTTTATCAAGCAGACAGTTTCTTTCTGTCCTTTCTGTTTAATTTCCCCGGTTCCCGCGAATTGCCAGTAAAGGGGGCATGCTGACTGGCATGCCGTGAACTTATCACATGAGATACACTCGTCAGGGGCAAAAAGTTTTTGCTTAAAAAAAGTTCCCCGCCCGGAAAACCAAATCGTATTAAAATCTTCTTTAAGGAGATTACCAAGAGACTCAGGGTAAGAAGAACAGGGGAGGACATTTCCTTGAGGGGATACGGAAATAAGGCCATCCATGGCTGCACAGGATTTATTGCCGAGTCCCCGGGCAACAGGATTATAATAACAATAGGGTACCGGAGAGTACCAGTAAAAAGTCAGATCTTGTCGTGATGCTTCTTTTCTTATTGTCTCGATCACCGGACCAATCTTTGAATAGGGGAAAAAGAGCTCCTTCGAGTATTGTTTTCGACCGGAAGGGATATAGAGATTCATGGAAAACCGTGTAATACCACTATTCCGGAGAAACATTGGCAAGGTTTCAATTCCTTTTATATTGAGCTGGGTAAGTGTCGTATTTGTCTGGACAGAAATTCCCACCTGTTGGAGGTACTTAATGCCCTGCAGTGTACGTTCCAGAGAACCCTCATTCCCGGTGAGGTGATCATGTATTTGAGGAATATGACTCTCGATGCTCACCTGGGCTGTTCGGAGTCCGCTTTTATAGAGGGATACGGCCCGTTTTTCAGTAACAAGGGTTCCATTTGTAATGAGATTCACCTTTAGCCCTGTTTTATAAGCATACCTGATCATTTTTTCAAGATCAGGGCGGACAAGAGGTTCTCCACCGGTAAAAGAAAAAAACGGTATTTTTGCTTTTTCACGAAAGACTTTAATAATATATTTAATTTCTTTTAAAGACATTTCATTCCGGGTATCCGGCCCGTTTCCGCAATCAGCATAACAGAAAAGACATCTGTTATTACACTTGTATGTTATCGCGATTTCTCCGAGTACAGGGAGGGTGGTGAAATCAAATCCAAAAGGAATACGCTTGACAGCACGCCGCTTATCCGGCAGTTCGGGGCATCCGTTAAAAAAACCCCGGAGATCACAAAAAAAATCATGGACATCCCGGGTTCGTTCTCCATCCGTTATCACTTCACATTGTGTGATCGATTTGCCCGAATAAAGGTATTTGACAAGAGAATATCCTGTTTCGTTAAGCTTATAAACTCTATTGGGCGGCAATATAATTACTTTATCCTCTTCTCTTACAAAGAAGTAATCTTTACTTTTACGAAAAAAAGAATCTACCCAGACAAGTTCTTTTCTTTTCAATGAGCACCACCGGAAACACATGCCGAATGACAAGCCGAATGACACGCGGAATGGCATGCAGAGTGGCATGCAGAATGACACGCAGAGTGACATGCGTTATGGCAAGCCGAATAACACGCATCAACGCCGCCGGCGCCAAGGGCAGGAGGCGTGAAACATCCTTCAAAGCAGGCGGATGATGACATAAACGCCGTGTACCCGGCCGAGATCTCCCCGGGAAGATGGAGGGAAGAATAATGATCATGATGGAGATAAATATACCTGTACGATGCCCAATAAGGAGCGTATGGTCCTCTATCATCAACATCAGTTATATCGGTTTCTTCAAGCTTCTTTTTATAATACTCTTTCGTTGCCTCAATATCGCAATCCCATACTTTTTCCTGCAACTGGGCTAAAAGCTTTTCAAAAAAATCGATTAAAACACCGGAGAGCACATTCCCTTTTGTATCAAATGCCTGTAAAAATAGTTCTTCATACTCATTCTCTGCCTTGTGCGCGGAAATAATCTTAATTTGTAACGGATCTTCCGACAGGAGTTCAATAATATGTTGATGCTTTAAGCCCTCCAGCATAATTGCTACAATCCGGGGCAAAGGCATTTCAAGAAGAAGCGCCGCCTCTGCGGGGTGCAGATCTTTTACGATTTTTCCTTTTACCTGATAAGAGCCAACTAATAATCGAGGGGGAATCCAATTCTCTCCTGCCCACCGTATATTCTCCACACGCTCAATCACCGCATCAAACCCTTTTGATTTCCTTATGCTTATTAAAATAACAATAGAGAGTCCGAGGAAAAGAATAATTATAAAGGGGGCGGGATTCGCTCCAAATACACTCTCATGTCGGGGAGGAACAGAATAACTCATGAGTGTTTCAGAATCTTCCTTGCTTTTATCTGATTCTGTTTCCTCCGGTTCATAACGCTCCCTGACTGAAAGAGGCACCCCATCCATGGGAATCACCTCATCTTTTAGATAGAACTGAATCCTCTGACTACCAAAGGAGGGCACATTTTCCTGATGAAATCTGATAGTAAAATAATATCGTCCATCCTCACCTTCTGTTCCTAAATAATCAATCTTGTTTTCTTTATTTACAGATCTTTCAGTCCGGAAATTTATTTCTTCGAGAAAACCTTCATCAATTGTACTTGCCGGGATTTCGACAGGAAGCACAATCCGGAGGGTCCTGTGTTTCAGCGAATATTCCCAATTGACAGGCGCCCAGTCCAGATAAAAAAGATTTCCGAACTCTTTTGAAATTGTATACCCGATGTTGCCGGAAGCTGCGAGATCGGTTCCATAGTGAAGAAAAAAATATGCGGAACCGGAAAAACCTTTATTTTTTTCCAGGACAATATCATATTTATTTCCACCCATATCGAAAATTTCCAGGGGAACACGTGATCCGTTTTCCAAATCCGCAAAGCAATGCTCCGGATTAAAAATAGGTTTTCCTGCTGTCCCTGAAAAATAAAAACCGTGCATCTCTCCCCCACGGGCATACCAATCCAAACTATAATAGATATCTGCTTTCCCGTCAGTTCTGAGTACAAAATCGATCTCCAGGGATCTTAAATCCGCTTCGAGGGCATGTAAGGAGAAGAGATGAATGAGGAGAAGATATAATAAAAATACTTTATTTATTTTCATAGAACCACTTTCCCAAAAAAATAATTTAATTCAATGTATTTGTCATCAGGTCTTATACTCACCTCTTTAGAGTTTGTCGTTTACTTTCATTAATTAAGAACTCATCATTAATTATGGTAAAAGGAAATGACAAACTCACTATAACCGGAAATACAGACAATTCATTAAATTGTCTGTATATTTATTCAGAATTCATTTCTTCGATTATTTCGAACTTTTCACTCCTGGTGATACCGGAAAAATCGTCTTTCATTTTATTTTTAATGATTTCCGCCGCATCGAAGATTGCTTTGACCGTTCGCTCTTTGTATTGTTCAACACGGTCATCATCTTCCATATTAAATTTAATTTCAGTTAT
Organism: Spirochaetales bacterium; assembly: GCA_016934975.1. Taxonomy (GTDB): domain Bacteria; phylum Spirochaetota; class Spirochaetia; order SZUA-6; family JAFGRV01; genus JAFGRV01. The sequence continues at coordinate 5,152 of JAFGRV010000546.1, forward strand.
CTCTTCATCGTACTCTTCAAGATATATCTGACATAATTCAAGGATTTCTTCTATCTTCCGATTGGCTTCAGGGGAATATGTTAAAAGTTCTTTACATTTATTAAAATAATTCCCCGAAATCAATAAAAAAAAATTAATTGCCTTTTTTACCTCTTCATCGCCAATCCGGAGAAAGGCAATACGATCCCGCATTTCCCGGTACTGGGTGATAATTTTATTCACTTTATTAATTCTGTCTTCTTCCTGTTCGATTAAGATCTCTTTTGCTCCATGTTTTGAAGAAAGTATCTTTATTGTAATAACCAAATATGAAAAAAAAATTACCACCGGAACAATTATTCGAAAGGCGTCTTTGAATAAAAGCATAGAGCTTGCTATTAAGCCAACGGTGATGATAGATATAATTAAATTGAGAGTCGATCTCCCGTAAAGAAGAATTGTATTTTTTTTACTCATATATCTACTTTCAAGTATAATAGTAAAGAAGAATTTGTCAAGGTTGATATAAATTTTCTCACGAAACAGGGAGCAATTCCATTGACAGAGGATTGCTTTAAATCCTATCATCCCTTATGCTATTTAATAAAATCAGTAAAATAATGTTCATACTCATCGCGCTAACTATTCTCATATTATCCCTTATCCCGGTACCACCTCAACCGGAATTTTTAAAGCTTTCCGATAAATTAAATCACCTTATAGCATATTGCCTGCTTTCTTGTTGTTTTATCTTAGCATTCAAATCAAATAAAACCCATGGTGTTCGTCTTTTTCTCATTACAATGAGTTGTTGTACACTCTACGGCTGCATCATAGAATTTCTTCAATCATTTACCAACAGAACCCCTGAATTTTGGGATATTATGGCCGATTTTATCGGTTCAATAATCGGGATTTTCGTTGCTGGTATTATTTTATGTATCAAAAAAAAATTATGATCATAAGAATTGCCGGAAGCTGTCAAACCCTAAAAAGTTGAATATCCATTCGATTTCTTAAGGCTCTGTTCTTTATCTCTTATTTACGTATACTTCATAAAAAAAGGGGCTGTCTAAAAGATTTTCAGACAGCCCCCGAATATCACTATGTTATGTATGTTTTATCTCATACATACATTCATTTAGTTAACGGTTACGCTACCGGAAATACCATTCGGCGTTCCGATAACAGTAGTTGCGTCATCAACAAAACTTCTCACATCAATGTCAACTGCAGAGGTCCCTGAACCAGTTGCTACCATATGAATAATAAGAAGATGAAGATCTGAACCGGGGCCGACGCCTGATGCGTCGAAACCACTGGTAACAATCTTGCCTGGCGTGCCGGTGTTCGAAGCTGCCAGATAGCCATCCGGTCCTTTTTCTACTTTTCTGGAAGCATTGGGATCCACATCAATAACTGTTGTATCAAAGTAGAAATCAATACCATAGGCTGCAAGATATGAATTCCCTGAATGACAATGTACATTGAGAGTAAAGGCAGAACCGTTACTGACTGTCTGACTTGACGGATCAAGCCATACCGAACCGGCTGACTTCACGGCAGGCGGATTTGTCGGAACTGCAGTAGGAGCAGTTGTAGGAGCAGTTGTCGGTGCTGTGGTTGGAGCAGTTGTAGGAGCTGTCGTTATTGTCGGAGGAGTTGTCGGTGCTGTGGTTGGAGCATCAGTGACAACGGGAGGAGTTGTCGGAGCTGTAGTTGGTGCTGTAGTTGGTGCTGTAGTTGGTGCTGTAGTTGGTGCTGTAGTTGGTGCTGTGGTTATCTGACTTCCGATCGTTACAGTTCCACCGATTCCTTTCGGAGTTCCTATAGTTGTTGTTGATTCATCAACAAGTTGATTTACAACGATGGTAATTGAACTGGTCCCGGTTGCATTTGCATCAAATGTTACTACCAGGAATTGAAGATCCGATCCCGGACCTGTTCCTGATGCATCAAAACCACTCGCGATTATAAGTCCGGGAGTATTCGTATTGACCGCGGAAACATATCCGTCCGTACCATCCGAAACATCCGGATTTCCTAAAACATTTGAATTATAGTTTATATCCAAACCATATGCAGCGACTCTGCTGTTTCCGGAATTAACATGTATCTCAAAAGAAACTGACTGACCGACTGTTCCGCTTATGTTCGCGGGAATCATAGATACATCACCAACACCAGGTGCTGATGTCGGAGCAGTTGTCGGTGCTGTTGTCGGTGCTGTCGTAATTGTCGGAGGAGTTGTAGGAGCAGTTGTAGGAGCAGTTGTCGGTGCAGTTGTTGGAGCAGTTGTCGGTGCAGTTGTCGGTGCAGTTGTCGGTGCTGTCGTTATTGTCGGAGGAGTTGTAGGAGCTGTTGTCGGAATTGTTCCTGTACATGTACCACTCATCTCAAAATGTGACCATGCATAATCTCCTGAATAGTAAATATAGTATACACCATCGATTGGATCGGGATATTGACCTGTTGCAGCGTATCTATTGGTAAAATCCTGTCCATTGATTTCTAATTTGTTAAGGTTCCAGGAGTTAATGTAGGAACCAATACAAGGTGCCTGCCAGCAGAATGTGCCGCTTCCGTTCTGGGTGAAAGGAGAATTTATATTTACGATAGCATTACACCCTGAATCACATGTACAACCACCGGTTGATGGAGGAGTTGTCGGAGCTGTTGTCGGAGCTGTCGTTATTGTCGGAGGAGTTGTAGGAGCTGTTGTCGGTGGTGCTGTTATTGTTCCCCCTACGGATACTGTTCCGCCGATACCTCTCGGAGTTCCGATAGTATCGGTATTTTCATCTACTAATTGATTTACAGTAATACCTATGGATGAAGTCCCGGAAAAATCTGCCGAAAAGCTGACGACTAATAACTCAAGATTTGATCCCGGACCTGTACCTGATGCATCAAAACCGCTGGCGATAATAAGTCCGGGAGTATTTGTATTGACTGCGGAGACAAAACCGTCGGCGCCGTCATTTACATCGGGATTTCCGAGAACATTCTGATTATATGTAATATCCATTCCGTATGCTGCA
>JAFGRV010000073.1 GCA_016934975.1 Spirochaetales bacterium
AGCAGTCTCATGAAGCCGAAATCCGATATACAGGAATCCTATTTTAAGGGACAAATCGATAATATAACCCTCACAGCATATAAACACCTGTATAATAGTGATAGTTAAACAATGTCTCACCGCATCCCACTCAATAAATAAAAAGTACATGAGATTACCGCAAATCCCAGGCAGGTAGTTAAGCAAGCCGAATATAGATTAAAATACGCTGTCCTTGCTTACTACCTTGCCGTTTTCATATATGGAAGTTGAAAATAGCGAACCATCGTCGCCATAGGTTTTCCATTCCCCTTGCTTCACTCCCTGGACATAGGTCCCCTGTACATTTATATTACCGTTTGAATAATATGAAGTAAACGCACCATCCTGTTTCCCGTCAATAAACTCTGCTATCTCTTTTAATGTGCCATTATCATGAAAATAGTAAATAGTGCCGTTTCGATTACCTTGTGAGAAATCACCGACCAAATAAACCGATCCGTTGCTTTTATGAAAGGTTATCCACCTGCCCTCTTTTTTATTCTTTACTACAGGACCCTCCCCGGTAAGAATTCCCGTATCCGAATAGGTCTTTTGAATCCCGGTTTTCTCCGAGAGGTTCGAATACACTGTATAGCTTTTCCTGTACTTATTCTTATACCATTCGATTCCGTATCCCTTGTTCCCGTTTTTATCTTCCAGTTTTTCCATGTATTTCTGTCCATCATTATCAAATGTCATGGTATATTTCCCTTCAGGGGTATAGTATTTTTTAAAAACTACTTTTCCATTGCTCCCCAATTCGAACCATATCCCGGCTTCATTTCCTTTGGCGTCCCTATATGCTTCATTACTTAAATTTTTGACCTTTTTCCAGGATGAATCAATGTGAACCTTGGGATATTCATCAACTTTGGGGTCCGGGCCCAGTGGTTCACTTTGATGCATCGCTATAAAATCTTTAATATCCTGGGGAATATCCGTTGAGTTGCTCGTCGAGGTACTTGTCTCCTTTTCAGGCTGCTGCTGATTTGAATCGAGCCAGATACGTACAGCTTCATCGGAAGATACGGACTGGTTCTTTTTGATGGTATTAATATCTTTTAACATCAACCCTAATTCCGACTCGTCTGAAAGATAGGATTGCACGCTGTTTTCTATAAATGATTTATAATCATCGATTTTTAAATTTTTCTGCTGATTTCCGACAGCTTTTTGAACAATGGCCATAATCGCCGGTTCCATGGAATCCCCCGCCCCGGGTAAATAAGATTCTATGATACCTGTAAAATCACCCTCGCTGTATCCGGCGATTTCCCCTGTTGCCAGTTTTGCCAGGTCTTTGCCGATGGTGGTGAGTATTTTATTCTTTGCAGAGAGGGAATCGATGTTGATGCTTTTCTTAATCGTACTATCCACCCGTTCCTTCAGTTTGGACATTGTATCGTTTTTTAGAGAACCGAGAATGGATTTTGTTTTTTTACCCAGAACACTATCGATTTTCGCTGTGTAGGCGGATAACACCATGGTGTTGAGTCTTGCCATATAAAAGGATTTAATTTCATCCAGGGTCATAAGTCGTTTTACAAATCCCAGGATATCCGCCGGGTTTCGAAGGAGGCCCCGGAGACTTGAAACCACTGCTCCCAATAGATTTTCCATTTGTTTAATGTTTTCCGTAATGGTATTAATGGCATTATTCACAAGAAGAATGAGTTTTTTGGGCTTGAGCACCTCATCGATATTCACGACCCCCCGGCGGATGGAATCGGCTGTTTGTTTGAGAATGCCAAAGGCTTCTTTAACATCAACGGCTTTCAAAAGGATTTTGGTTGATGAGGTTAAGCCCTCTTTTAATTTGTTTAAAGGTTTTCGTCTGTTCCAGTCCGATAGCCTTTTGTCGTAGCTTGTTTGTAAGGTGACTAATTCCCGTTCCAGTTTTTGGATGTCCTCCATGGCTATCTTCTCAAGTTTTGGGATTAATTGTGAGTCCGGACCAAGGACTTTTTTCCGTTCCGCCAGATAGGTACTATACTGCTGATTATTATAAATCTCTTTCCGTATCCTTTCCCCGGTTTTTTTGAAATAATCAATAGACTGGGAAAAAAGTGTCGTGCATATGCAGATGATTATACTTATTAACATTATACGTTTCATATTATGCACCTTCCTTTATATCAATTATAATTTCTTCTTCCATGGCATAATTGAGATCCACATAAGCAGCCGCGGACAGACCCTCCGCCGAGGCTTCAAGGAAAAAACAATTGCCGGAAAACAGGTCGACAGAAAATCTGCCGTCTGCCTGGGTATTTGCCGTAGAAAACTCCACAAGTTCTTTTGCGGCCCAATCCGAAACATAAAGGGCAGTCACATCAGCTCCTTCCACCGGAAGCCCGTTATTGACAACCCTTCCCTTTATTGTCACTTTCTGATTCTCCAGTTCGGCGTAGTCACTTGTTTCATTTATAAGATAGAAGGCGGCATCTAATAAATTTCCGGATTTAACGGCATTGTTTCTCTTCAAATACTCCCCGGCCCGGGATAATAATGAATCTATTTCTTCAAGCAGGGGAGTATATTCCGGTGAGGAATATGTTTTTGAAAATTTATCATAAAGAAATTTTGTTTCTTTCAGCTGGTCAATAACATAGTAGACTCGTTCTTCATGTGTCTCTTCACCTGTTTTTAAGATTGATACGATTTCATTGTTCCCCATACTTTCTGCAATATCACGGGCGGTAAGCTCCTCGTTATTTATGGTAGAAGGAGTTGCCCCAGCGTCGAGCAACAATGAAATTACAGGTGTATTACCTGCTTTTACGGCCCACATCAAAGCGGTCATTCCACCGCTGTCCTTTTCATTGAGTTCGGCATCTTTTTCAATAAAAACATTGACAACCTCCGAAGTACTTAAAAAGGCCGCGTACATGATTGGTGTCGCCCCATTTTTATCCGGCGCATTTATATCAAATTGATGAGAATCGATAGTTTCTTTTACTTTATCAGGATCTTTATTTTTAATCGCTTTCACAAGCCCGTTATTAAGAGGAAAATTTTTTTCCACGGGATTGCATGAATGAAAGATTATTGCAGAGGTAAGACAAAAAATTAAAAAAAGAATATGAACTTTATACATATATATCACTCCTTGAGAATAATTGTATGAAAGACAAAAAAAAAGTCAAAGAAATCATGGCTTTTTTATAGTGTGTGATAAAAAATGTTTAAGATTCATGAAAAAATTTCAGGGGAATTCATGAAGAAAAATCCGGCATCAACTATTCTCCGGTATAATTCGTCTCATTACGATTCCCCGGGTCCTTGTAAAAACAAGAACCCGGGAAAGTGTAAAAGCGTCTATCATCTCTGGTTACATCTAATAACTGACAAATCCATTTGTCCATACCGGGCGCTCTGGCGGAGATCCCGAGAGCATGGTCGACCATTCTTCATCATTAACCCGGTTATTATTACCAAGATAAAATTCATAATAACTCATAGTATACCCGATAACAGCGGTATAACTTGAAAAACCGGGTTCTTTATACAGAACAATAATGGGGTGGAGTTTCCCCACGGCTTCATGGAGTACATGCCCGTCATATGAAAAAATATCCGCGATACATTCCGGCTCATCATCCTTGATAAATCCCTTAAAATAAGAAGTGAGCGTACTGCCCCAGCTCCGGATGGTCGATATTTCACTTTCCGTTAATGCAATACCATCAACAATTTTCTGAGAAAAACCCCTGAAATTATTTGCCCAATTTGCAATTTGCTGCATTTTGTTTGCATGAACAATCGTATAGCCTGTCGAATTAAGAACGTCTATCGTGTCTCTGCACATTCCGTCTATTCTTTGATAAAAATCAGGATAGGGCTCTACATATCCTATCGGGGGAGGTGTGGGAGTTACCACCGGCGTTTGTGTTGCACTGGGGACAGCTGTGGGAACAGGCATCGCGTAGAGAATATTGTCATGGCGCATCTCCGACCAATATCCCAGTTGGGTATTCAATTTTTCACGGGCCCAGACAGGTCC
>JAFGRV010000547.1 GCA_016934975.1 Spirochaetales bacterium
GGATTCAGGTAGTAATTAATTCCTGTCGATATATTGAAGTTGACCGATCCCCAGTCTGATCCGAAAGAATAGCCGAACGAAAGGGCGGGATTATACCCTGTATTCATGATTGTACGTATATCAAGAACGGGAAACGATACGTCGAACAGAACCCCGAGTGAAAAGAAGCCGTTAACTTCCGGGACATTTTGATTAAGGGAAACATCCGGTTTTTTTATTTCCTCCTTCCACCGAAATATAATATCCTCGGTTTCATCGGGACGGATGATGATGCGTCGTTCTTCGCTGTTTTTTTCCGGATAATAGACGATTCTTATGTTATGTTCACCTGAAGAAACTTCATTAACGATTGTCTCTCCCACCGGAACATATTCCAGAAAGACATTATCTATATATATCTCGCCCTTAGCGTGGGATACTATTTTAATTGAACCGGTCAGAATTTGATTTTTCTGAGAATCCTTCAAAAATAGAATAAAACTTGCCCCTTCCTGATGTCCTGAATCTTTAAGGCTTCCGAATAATGGTGTGGAGGATGGAACTCCCAACCTGACGTCCTGATAAAGCATGAGCGGATCGAGATAAGGGCTTTCATTTTTTGAAAGAGACATTTTCAACTGGTATGCGAAAGGAGAAATATCCGGGACGGATTCGGATGAGCCGGATGTCAATACCTGCCTCGATATCAGTCTGTAAGCGTTTTTGAAATAATTATTGTTAATAGTCGGCGTTATATCCCTGTTCACATTCAGAATATCGCCGGAAAAGCAGGAATCTGACACCAGGCAGACGTGCATCGATTTGAAATTCGTGATGATTCCGCGAATTTGCGTGTTCGGCAGCCAGTTGGCCTGTTCGAATTCGTCCAGTCCGGCGTTTACCGGGATCCAGAAACCGGTGTTGGTTTTTTTATCAAGGTGTCCGTGACCGGCATAAAATACAAGCAGCGAGTCATGCAGGGTCAGCTGATTCTGCAGTCTGTTAAATAATTTTAGGATATTTGCTTTGGTTGCGTCCCGGTTGTACAGTTCGAACACTTCGTCGATATAATATTTCTCAATAAGTATCTCTTTGATTTCAAGTGCGTCCTTGACCGGATTTCGCAGCGGCATCCAGTCTGTATACGAGTCAATGGCGATCAGAACAAGATACTGCCTACCGACTTTAAGGTTTTGATTGACGAATTCCGTCAGTGTCGGAACATTATCCGGCTCCTGACAAAATACAGAAAAGTGTATGATAATTACTAGAAATAATAACAGCACTTTTAGTTTTGGCATCCCGCCCCTCTGTTTACATAAACATACAACGCATGCAACAATTTTTTAGTGAACGAATTATATAAAGAATGACAAACATAATCAAGCATACTGCTTTTACTTCGCATAATTCATGCCATATTTTTACGTAATATGGAAAATTTATTATTTTTTTTCGAAAATTAGTGGAGGAATTTGTCTACTCTTGATTCGAATTCACGCTTTTGTATATATAAACAGGGAAAAATGATGCATTTTTGCATCGGAATATTCCTTTTTTTTATATTTAGCAGCTAATTGTTTATAAGGAAACCAATTAAACTATGGATGCAATTTTGCATCCAGATGTCTTGATGCAACTGTGAAGAACGGATTTTGTGTACGCTTGATGGAAAATATTGAAAAGTAAAACTAATATGGACTATTAACGATCCGAGTATTGGTATAGTTATTGCTATATATAAATATATTACCTTGATTCCTTTTCACTGTTTAGGATACAATAGGGAAGGCGGGATTGTTATGAAAAAATATGTATTCAGATTTTTTTTATGCGGGTTACTTTCTTTTTCTTTATTGATCATTTTAACGGCCTCGGATAAACAGCAAAAGAACGAGGATACCGGCATTCAATTCAATTTCGCGGTCGTCTGCAAGGAGACTGACGGCAAAATTAACATTATCGATCCGAACAACGACCGGATTACTCTTTCTGCCGGCGATCAAATCAGGGTGTTTATCCAGCCGGTAAAAAACGCGTATGTATATTTGTATTTATACGATGCCGAAAAAAACCAACTGCTTATATTTCCCGACAAATGCTACATGGGGGACGATTACGATTTTGGTAAAAGCTTTTACATACATGAAGGTTTGGAATGGTTTTCCGAGTGGCTGAGTTTTGACAATTCAGGTTTGGGCGATATTGGCAGATTTGAACTTGTTGTAAGCGAGAAAAGACTCGAGGGTCTTGAAATCCTGACAAGGAAGTATTTTCAGGTATATTTCAGTTCGGAATCATCGGAAAACGACAAGGCGATTGCGGTAAAAAACGTAATCGATGCATTAGTTGAAATAAGGAAACAACGGAATGAATTTATCAGCGAATCAATTGTACAGGTTCCTCTTGGCGGAGCGGTAAGAGGTGAAGCTATCGACGCAACGCATATCATGACGAACAGCCTCTATGGAAAAACGATTAATATCGGTTATCAGGAATAGTCCTGTAGTCAAATACTTTTACGTCATGATTTGCATATCTGTTGCCTGTCAGATTTTTTCCTTTATTGAAAAAGACCAATTTGAAAAATGGAATAACGTCATAACAGATCAATTTTTCCGAATTCGCTATGCAATATCGGGAAAGGAACGTATTTCCACCGATCTGGTCCATATCAATGTGACCGATGATGATATCATGAAACTATCCCTTTCGTTGTGGGAACGTGACGTTTATGGGCTTTTATTGAGTATTATGGAAAAAGTCCATGTTTCCGTCTCGGGATACGACTTGATATTCCAGGATTACACGTTTCTGGATAATGATCTTATGATTATCAATTCGCTTGAAAATGTTCAAAACGTATTCTTTCCTATAGTCTGCAGAATTATTCACTCCAACGAATACACGGTCGGTAAATACATCGATTCCGAAAAAGTACGATTCAATCCTGAAATTATCGATCCGGGAAGACCATATGAGGTCGAAATCGGCATTCAGCCTTTTCAGGAACTTGTAGAAAAATCTTCTGGTTTGGGGCATATAACGTGCACTCCGGATTCGGACGGAAGAAACAGGTATTTCCCGCTTATTTTTAAGAAGGGGGACAGTTACATACCCTCCCTTGCGCTTGTAATGATCTGTAGTTATTTAAATATTGAGCTTGATTCCATCGAAGTCTGTTTCGGAAAATATATACTTTTAAAGAATGTTTATAAAAAAAACGATACGATTAAAAATATTTCAATTCCCATCGATGATAAAGGCAGAATGATACTCAACTGGGCGGGACCCTGGAACGATTCGTTTACAAATTACTCATTTCAAAGGGTATTATCCGCAGTCGATGATCCCGAATTAATGAACAGACTTGAAGAGTTAATTAATGGGACCGTTGTGTTGGTCTCGGACGTGTCGACGAGGAACAAGGACCATGGGCCTGGTATTTTCGATACCGTTTATCCTCTCGGCGGAATTCACCTTACTATACTGAATTCCATATTAACGGAAAATTTTCTTGTAAGAACAGGTGCGGTTGTAAATTTGACTCTCATGTTCGCTTTTCTGCTTTTCCTGTTATTTGTTTCATCTTTCAAGAAACCCGTTCTTTTTTATTTTTTTTCAATAATTGGATTTACGGGGATTTTTTGTATTGGTTTCTGTATATTTCGTTTTTTCCATAAAGTTCCTTTTCTAAGCCTTACAATGATCGTTTATGCCGTTTCTTTTGCCTTGATAAGTTTACTCAGACTGATCGGAAGCGAAAAAGAAAAAATTCGATTAAAGATGGATTCGATTGTTTCAAAACAAATCAGGGAAAAAAACGACGAATTGGTTCTTCAAAAAACCGAACTGGAAAAGGCTAATAAAAAACTTGAGGAGAAAGATAAATACAAAACCGTTTTTATTGAGAATATCAGCCATGAATTTATAACGCCCCTGCAATTAATTTTAAATCCGATTGAATTTATTAAGGACAGACAAGGAGAAATATCTACTTCGTTACTATTGGAAAAAGCAGACAATATCAAATTTCATGCAAACCGTCTTCTAAGCCTTATCACACAGCTGCTTGATATGACGCGCATTGAATCGGGAAAGGATGA
>JAFGRV010000548.1 GCA_016934975.1 Spirochaetales bacterium
CGCAGGTTCACAAGAAATCAAGAATTTTCATAACGGCAACCTTGTCATAAATTAATTATTTGGGTTGCGGGCGTAGCCTGCGTAATGCTCTTAACGCCATATATTGTTTTGCCGGAAGATTTATACGTACTTTTCCTCCGAATGTCCCGGTCAAAGGTGTAATGGTCATTTCCCGGCAATCGATGATATCTATATGGAAACTACCTTCCTTGGGAAGATTAATTTCCTTGAAAGAGGGCTGACGGTCCCCGAAGTAATAGAGATAGTACTCCCCCTGTTTCCCGCTGTATTCCACATCCCATTCATTATGCACGGGGGTATGGCCATCTGCGGGGCCTGACTCAATAATCTTGCGAAGAAAAGTGATCATTTCCGGGCTGCTCCCATGGAGGATTCCCCCTTTTGACCACCAGAGGATATCCGCCGGATGCATGTAGGTTTCACCGTGTCCGACATATCCCCCTCTGAAAAAGCCTGTCCATATGCAGTTCATCATATCCTGACCGGTCAGATTCCCCCAGTCATGGTTAATATTTCCTTCATAACCGCATTCATCTACTATCACAGGTTTTTTATACGTATTACGCCAATCATCCACCTTTCTTACATCCGAAGGTAAACATTGAATACTGCAATGAGTCACCCAGGGTTTCCCATGATCATAAAAATAGCGACAGCTGTGAATAGAACGGAGATGTCCGGAAGGGTCTTTTTCCTGTACCAACTTGAAAAAACGATCCCAGTCTTCCATTTTTTTATTTTCCACAAAATCAAATTCATTGGCAAAGGACCACCAGATATTGTGAAATGCCCCAAGACGGGCTACCAGATACTTTAGATACCTGTCATCGACATCGGCTGGCATCCGGGAAAAACCCCAGCGGTCATAGGGGTGGAAGAGAATCAAATCGGCTTCGATTCCAAGGTTCATAAGCTCCATGATACATTTTTCCAGGTGACGGAAGAATGGGGGATAAAAGCGTGTAAAGTCCCAGCCTTTTTCCAGAGAACCTTCAAAAGGATAGTAAACCGGTTCATTTTTATTAAAGTCGTAATCCTTTGGGAATACACACATGCGCAGTTTATTAAAGGGTGCTGTGGAAAGTGTTTTAATTGTCTCTGCTTCCTGCTTTTCACCCTGGTGAATCCAGGCATAGCAAGTTGTTCCTACAGGGATATATGGTGTACCATCAGCATAGGCAAAATGCCAGGTATTTGTTACCCGTACAGGCCCATGATGGCCTTGAGCAGGTTCGACACATTCAAATGATCCCCCTCGCGTATCAAGATTTTTGCAATTACTCTTTGTAATAAAATTCCATTTCCCCTGCTTATCCGGCATGAACCTTACCTTGTAAATACCGTTGCCATCATAAAATCCATCAACATCGATGGCTCTGTTTTCATATTGGAATCGCGCGCTGAAGTTTACATCAATAAATGGATTCCCTTCCGCGGGCCCCGGGAGTGTCAGTTCAAATATGGACCATTTTTCTGTTTGTTCGTTATAATCACTATTTTTCATTGTTTTATCTTCCTTAATTATACATTGTTACATATATTTTTTAATATATATAAATCCGATAGTGTCATTTTAAGTATTTATACCTAAAATGACACAATGTGTGCAAAAAAATGCATTTTTAAACAACCATCTGAGCAACCGGAGTCAACCTTGAAATTTATTTAAAAGATCATATTTATTGATCACCCCGCATTTTTTATAAATTTTAGCAAGATGATAATCCACGGTTCTTTTGGAAATTTTCAGCTTGAAAGCGATTTCCTTATGGATCATGCCACTCAGCATAAGCCGGATTATTTTTTGTTCCCGGATAGTAATTTTATATTTTTCGCAGAGGGCATTAAATCCGGGTTTATGTGATTGAATGCTATTTTTTTGAAAACCCGAAAACACTCCCTCGATTTTGTTATGGATAAAGGAGATTTCCCGTTTTTCCTGCCTTTGACGTAAGGCGATAATAGAGCTGATTTTTGCGGTAAGCTCCGTCATGATAAAAGGCTTTTCGATATAATCTACCGCTCCCAAACCCAATCCTCGTAGTTTTGCCTCTTCTCCCCCAAGGGCGGTAAGGAAGATAAATGGGATGTCACTATACTCTTCCATTTTCGATACATCCTTAAGAAGGGAAAAACCGTCGGGACCTGCCATCATAATATCGGAAATAATCAGAGCCGGGCGGGGAATTGTGCGGAGTTTAACAATGGCTTCTTCCACATCCCTGGCGAGAAAAATGTTATACGTTTCATCCAAAGTGTTCCGGATTAATTTTAATAATTGGACATTGTCATCGACCACCAGGAGAGAAGGCTTTTCCGGCGAAATGTTCTTTTCGTTAATGAGTCCCCGCACCAGAGGCAATGGGGAGGTTAAGGGAATGATCTCCACTGGCTCCCCGGGTCTTACGGCTTTGCTTTCTTTGAAAGAAATCGTAAAGCAGGTGCCCCCGCTTTTATCTTTTTCCACTAAAATCGAAGCAGTTAATTCATCGATAATCTTTTTTACGATAGAAAGTCCCACACCAACTCCCTGCTGCCCGGTTTTTTTGTGGGATAGCAGATAATAGGGCTCGAAAATATGTTCAGATGTTTCCACAGGCAAACCCG
>JAFGRV010000549.1 GCA_016934975.1 Spirochaetales bacterium
AAGAATATTTCTCCCTTTTTTGTCTCACATTTAAAAGAATGATGAAATTGCGAAAAATTTCTGAATCAGATAGACTCTCCCATCAATTCAGGGAAAAATTGATGGTTGCTGTCTCGGCAGTAAATAAATGTGCATATTGTTCATATCTTCATACCAGGCTGGCTCTGGAAAACGGTATTTCCCGGGAAGAAATAGAAAATATAATGAAAAATGATGTCACTCACTTTTCAAAAGAAGAATTACCCGGCATTCTTTTTGCACAGCATTTCGCAGAAACAAAAAGCCATGTATCCCGGGATGCTTTAGAAAATCTTATTAGTACATATGGAGAGAATAAAGTCCTGCAAATTCAGGCATTTCTTCAATCGGTGCTTTTTGGGAATCTCTGCTGTAATACGTATGTTTCTTTTAAAAAAGGTCATTATAAAAAAGAAGATAAAAAAAAGCACCGGCTATTGTATCTCTTCGTTTTTCCGGTTGCACGGATGATTTTTAAACGGTCAGGGGCGCCTGAATAGATGCAATGACAATGAAGCTTTCGTTGCGACTCATATTCAGCCAAATACAATCAATATATCCGGCACTATTGTCTGTAATCCTCTCACGATCGTGGGAAGCGGGAATAAATCGGAAAATCTGTATTCTGCTGGTAAATAATGATAAGTTTAGCTATCATTTACACCAATATCATAACCGTGTAATTAAAAAATACACGGTTATGCACAAACAATCCAGTGGCTATCCATGTAACAAAGTATTATTTACATTGACAGACTTCAAGTGACGTTCAAAAAATCTCAGCGTTATATCAGCTACCTTTGGATCTTTGAAATAACCATGCCCTTCTCCCATGACTGTATAAAAAGAAACAGGGACACCATCTGCAACTAAAGCATTATTCAAGATAACACTTTGTTGATAAGGCACCAGGGGATCATGGTCGCCATGCACAATCAAAAATGGTGGTGCATCCCCGGTCACATACGTGATGGGGTTCGCTTTGGCTGCAAGATCTTTATGCATTTGAATAGCCCCACCAATCAATTCCGACTCGGGTGAATCGGGAGGATCATGAACCATTCCTCCCGGAAGCCGCTGTTTATCCATCTGTAAAAAATCCGTCGGACCAAAATAATCAACGACTGCCTGCACCTGACTGGAAATATCCAAATGCTCACCCACATCAAAAGTATTTGTATTGCCTGTCAAACCGAGAAGAGCGGCCAGGTGACCACCGGAAGATTCCCCCCAAACCCCAAAGCGTCCGGGATCGAGACGATACTTCCTGGCATTTCCCCGCAGCCAACGAGCAGCCGCTTTGATATCTTCAATCTGAGCGGGAAAAACGGCATGTTGACTAAGTCGATAATTGAGACTGGCCACGGCAAAACCATGCTTACTATATGCAATCGGTACATTATCTTTTTTGCTTCCCGTACGAAAGGCGCCCCCATGAATCCACATTATGAGTGGCCATTTTTTTCCTTTATCCGGGATGAAAAGATCGAGTTTTTGACGTGAACGCCCATTGGCGACATAAGCAAGATCCTGATACGTTTGCATTTTATTCTTTTTTCCCTTTCGAATTCAAGAAGCCTGACTGTACAGCAAAAGGAAAAAGTAATGATACGTGGAAAACCTCATGTTCATGGAGATACGTTACGTGTATTTATAAAGAGGCTTCCGGACAAAATTCCAGAATATTTCCCGGCCGTGGTTCTCTTATTCGCTTCCCGTCGTATTTACCCCAGTGTATTGCTTCCTTAACGAACCTGGTTCTTAGTGGTACATGCGCCCAACATTCTATAAAACCGATTGCCATGATATGAGTTTTTATATATTAAGTCAAGAAAATTTTATGTTTTCTTAGTAATTCCAAATGATTTGTTTTTATTTTTATTACACGTTATGCTCTTAAAAAAAGATTAATTTATAAACGAAAATAAAAAAAATGTTGTGTTATTTTATTTCCTGTGCTATATTCCTCATAATTCTATTAAATATGTAGTGATCCATGATATTAAAAGCAGAAAATCTTTCGTTTTCTTTTGGTAAAAATGAAGTCCTCCATAATCTTTCTTTTTCCGCAAGGAAAGGGGAGGTGATCTCTTTCGTAGGCCCTTCCGGGTGTGGTAAAACTACGATATTGAACCTCATCGCCGGAGTATATAAATGTCAGGAAGAATCCCTTTTTGTTGATACGAATAATATTTCATACGTTTTCCAGCATGACAGCTTGCTTTCCTGGAATAATAGCGTAAATAATGTCCTGTTGTCCCTGAAGCTGAAAAATATTAACTATGGTCCTGAAAAAGCAAAAGAAGCCCGGGAAATCCTAAGAAAGGTCGGCTTGCAGGGATATGAGGAGTATTTTCCCGCTAAACTTTCCGGCGGGATGAAGAAGAGGGTCGAAATAGCCCGGGCTTTGATCACCCAGCCGGATATCCTTCTTTTAGACGAGCCCTTTACCTTCCTGGATATCATTACACGGGAAAAATTAAATTTACTCATTAAAAAAATAAAAAGTACCCTGGATACGACAATTGTCCTTGTCACTCATTCGGTTGAAGAAGCGTGTTTCCTGTCTAACAAGGTATATGTCCTTTCTTCTCATCCGGCTTGTATAATGGATACAAAAGAGATTGAGTCTCATGACGAAAAGCCGCGAACCTCCGTTGTTTTAAATGATATAGAACTTCGTGCAGATAGAGAAATACGGAAACATGTTAAGACGCTCTGGGATATCGATACGGTAAAACTTGTTGATGATACGGAAAATAAAAGTGATAAAAAATCTGTTATATGGAAATTCCTGATCCCTGTTCAATTGTTGGTATTTTTAGGATTACTCACATTCCTAAAAAAAATTCTGTCAATAGAGGATTATCTTTTTCCGTATCCCCTGGATATTTTTAAACGTTTTTTTGAAACAATAATGGATGGTTCCATTTTTTTACATTTGGGAATAACAGTATATGAATCTCTTTCAGGTTTTTTTCTCGCTTTTTTAACGACCTTTGTCCTGGGGTACTGCATTGCAAAATCCAAATTAATCTCCCGGTTGTTTATGCCCTTTCTTATTGCTTTTAATACTATCCCCTCCGTGGCCCTTGCTCCTTTTTTATTATTATGGTTTGGCTTTGGCGCAATGACAAAAATCTCCGTTTCCTTTATTGTTGTTTTTTTCCCGATGCTTATAAATAATATATCTGCTATTGAAATGGCAAATAAACAATTATCATTTATTATAAAATTTTATAAACCCCGCCCGATAACTCAGCTTTTTCTTATTGAATTCCCCGCTTCACTGCCTGTGATTTTTAGCGGTATAAAAGTCTCAATTACGCTTTCGGTAATAGGGGCGGTAGTCGGTGAGTTCGTTGCCGGCGCAAAAGGCCTGGGGGCCCTTGTCATGCTGGCAAAAGCAAATTTTGACAGTGTTTTAATGTTCGTGAGTCTGGTATGGCTTATCCTGCTTGGGCTTTCTTATTATACCCTGGCACGAATAATATATTCGATTATTTTAAAAAAATTACATCAATAGGAGTTTCTTATGAAGAAAATTATTCCTACTTTAATTCTGACACTTTTCCTGGGGATCTCGGTTTTTGCTGCGCAACCGGAAGAACTTATTCTCGCTATTGGTTTCATTCCCCACGTACAATTTACACCTCTGTACGTGGGTATAAATAAAGGTTTTTATGCCGAAGAAGGAATTGAACTTAGAATCGAGTATGGCTTTGGGATTGATATTTTAGCCTTGCTTCACGCAAGGAAAATCGACATGGGATTAACGGATTCCGATCAATTAATTATAGCTGGCGAAAAAGGATTAGACTTAAAAGCCTTTTTTCAATATTATCAATCTTATCCGGTCTCTATTGTTGCCAAAAAGGAAAAAATCACGAAACCCGAAGATTTGATCGGTAAAACTATCGGTGTTCCCGCTCTTTACGGGACCTCCTATATCGGATTACTCATCTTTTTGGATAAATACGGATTAAAAGATAAAGTGAAAATTCAAAAAACCGGTTATGCCCAGATCCCTGCTTTAATAGGTGACAAAGTTGATGCTGCCGTTGTTTTTTATAATAACGAGACGATTCAACTTCGCCAGATGGGACATGATTTAACGGTATGGAATGTACGGGAAATTTCGGATGTTATCGGGGCCTCTTTTATGAGCTCTGGTAAAATCCTGGATGAAAAAGAAAATTTACTGAAAAAATTTAATAAGGCAACACGAAAAGCCATCGCTTATACTATTGCGAATAAAAAAGAATCATTGGAAATTGCTTACAAGGTTATTGGTCAAATCAAGGATGAGCAAAAACCTTTTCTGGAAAAAGTACTGGATAAAACCTGTGAACTCTTTGGCTCTCCCGAAGAATATGGTGTGCTCCCCAAAGATATATATGCACGATCAGTCCTCCTGTTAAAGGAAAAGGGAATCATCAGTAAATTTTTCGATTACCGTAATATTTTATATATTGCAAAATAATTTAGATTGTCCAATAACCCCGATTATAATAAATTTACTCTACAACCACACTATTTCTAGCGCATAATATTAATCTTAACCCCCATATATATTGTAATGAGGTTATTGGCCAACCTTGTTTATCCTTTGTACTCAAAGGAGGTTGCGGGACAACCTCAATTTCCGCTGATTAACAACCTCTCACAGAGTCTGAAAGCACACGACGAGGAAATAAGAATATTTAGAGCCTTTGTGTTCTTGGAGAAACACTTCACAAGCTTTACGCTTATAGCGAGTTTAAAAGTTCTGCCATCAATTTATAAATTGTATGGTTTGTTCGTGATATCTACGGTCTCCTGTGAGTTGTTTTTTATGTTATTCTACCTAAACTTCTTGTTCAAAAACAAGAAGTTTAGGTAGAATAACAAAACGCAGGTTCACTTTAAATCGAAAATTTTCACAACTGCAACCGTATAATAGATAAATCATTTGGGGTGCGTACATAGCCTGCGTAATGATACTATAACTCGGGTAAGTCAATTATAATCAAGAATATCAGCCTAAATTTTAGTAGTGTTTCAGTATGGATAAACCGGAAATGTATGAAGACAAATTACTCAAGGAAATTCTTGTGTATATTGATACACACCTGCAGGAAGAACTTTCTCTTGGGAAAATAAGCGATGCAATCTGTTATTCCGAAGAATACACCAGCCGTTTTTTCAAAAAGATGACAGGCATCAATCTTTTTGACTACATAAGGAAAAAACGTCTGGTTTTGGCGGCCGCCGATCTCCAGAAGAATAACAACAACATCCTGGAGCTGGCATTGAATTACGGATTCAACAGCCATGAAGGATTCACCCGTGCATTTACTTCACATTTCGGTCTGTCCCCCAAGGAATTCCGGAAAGTAAAACCCGGAAAAGCATTGTTTATGCCCCTGGTTAAAAAACTCGGGGCGATCAAGGAGTTTACCATGAAAAGTATTGTTGTTTTTACCCAGGTAATTGAACGGCCTAAAAGAAAATTCATCTACCTGAAAGGAAAAAAGGCTACTCATTATTTTGAGTATTGTGAAGAAGTAGGCTGTGATATTTGGGAACGGCTTCTGAAAATAAAGCCCGCATTATATGAACCGGTAGGCGCATGGCTGCCGGAAAACCTGCGTCCGGCGGATTGTTCGGAATATGTCCAGGGCATAGAAGTTGCCATGGACTTTCCCGGCGTACCGGACAAAGATCTCAGCGAAATGGTCCTTGAACCGGCCAAATATCTTGTGTTTCAAAGCAGTCCCTATGAATGTGATGAAGACGATAAAACAATGATGGAAGTCATCAGTAAAATTCAGGATGATATTAAGAATTATAATCCCGAATTATACGGTTTTGTTTGGGCAAAAGATGCAGGTCCGAGATTCCAATTGGCACCACTCGCTGAAAGGGGATATATCGAAGGCCTTCCTGTAAGAATGAAAAATTAGTTTTCTGATTTTATGGGGTGCGGGGAGTGTCTCCGCACCTATAAAAAAGCAGATGTAAAGCTTTGTGAAATACCGGGATATATTGCTTTTTTCTTGACAGAACAGCACCGGGAATTTATCATTCCCCATGGAGGATACCTCTAAAAACTTTATTTTTTACAGCATACTGAGGGCCCACCGGTTTTTTAGAGCTATCCGCAAGAAAAAAATAGAACTATACTCAATATTTTTAGTACATATTGATAATTCATAAAATTGTCAATAGATGTCGGAAAGGTACCGGGATTGTATGAAAAAAACCACATCTTCTCACATCGGGATTATAATGAATATTACCGGGATTATGTTGCTTCTTTTTATTATAACGGCGGTCTGGTCAATCCCCAGAGAAGCGAGTGACTTGTACATTGCCCTGGCAGCGGGCCGCGATGTGCTGACGGGAAAACTGAATACCCCCGATGACTGGTCCTTCAGTACCCAAAACCGGGTTTGGATCAATCAGAACTGGGGTGCAGGTGTCATTTTTTACCTGGCAACCATTATGTTCGGAGACACGGGACTCCCGGGTGTGAAATTTGTTTTACTGGCATCCTGTGCCCTCTTTCTGATCCTGGCCTTACACAGATTGAAAATTCCCCTCCCCCTGATCCTGCTTGTCACCTCCCTTTCGGTGGCCGGGATTAATGTATATTCCATTCTCCGGCCTAACCTGTTCACCATAGCCCTGGTCCCCCTTGAACTCTGGCTGATCTACAGGAGCCGGGAACAGACATGGTATATCTGGCTGGCAGCGGCAGTTACTCTTTTTTGGGCAAATGTACATGGAGGGTTCCCCTTCGGCCTGGGCATGCTCTGGCTTCATACCGGTTGTACCCTTATCCCGGCGGTAATAAAGCAAAAAGCGCAGGCTTTTAAAACCTACTGGCAGCTTCCGGCTGCCGCAACAACAGCAGTAGTACTTGCCGGTATTGTCACTCCCTATGGAATGCAGAATCTCACCCTGGCGTTCATGTTCACACGGGGCGCGGTGTGGAATACGTTAACTGACTGGCTGCCTCTCCGGAATATCAGCGGACTAAGCAGTTTTATGAGCGGTATTGTCAGTTTCCTGGGAATCCTGGCCATTACCCTGCTCCTTTCGGGATATCACTTATCATATACCCTTTTTCTTTCAAAGCAGAAACTTCCCCGGCAGGAAAAACCGGATATCAGCAGCACCTTGTTTGATGCCATCCTGGCTTTGACCGGGGTCACGATGGCCGCCCTGTCCAACCGTTTCATTGCCATTGCCCTCATCCTGCTGGCACCCATCCTTGCACGCGAATTACATTGGCTCATACAACGGCTGCACCATTCCCCGACCCGGGAAACATCCGCCACAACCCTTTACGCATGGCTCCCGGCGGCGATCGGCTACTGTCTGGTATTCGCTCTGGGGACTCTTATTCTTTTCGATAGTATCCGGAGTTATAATCCACTGAATCCGGTGAGGAATACGGGCACAGGTTCTTTTCTCGAGAGAATGCATTATACAAACACCGTCTATAATCCGGAGATTGTCAGGTTCATAAATGCCAATAATATAAGCGGGAATGTGTTCAGTCCCTGGAAGTGGGAAGGGTACTTGCAATGGAAGGCACCCCGGGTGAAATCTTTTATCGGCGGCAGGGGCCATCAGATGTACACCGAAGATACCTTTAACCAGTACATGTTCATAACAGGCAGCGCCGTACCAGCCTACCGGAGCAGACTCCCCAAGGATATTCTGAACACGACCGGCGCACATTATCTGATTACCGGGAATTCCTCTGATTTCTACGATACCATCATTACCGCCCTTTCCGGAGGTAACTGGGTGATTATCTATGCAGATACCCGCAGCCTGCTCTTTGCCAATACCATGTGGCCTGATGCCGCGGAAACAGCCAGACAACTGTCAGCCGGGGGACTTCTCTTTGAATCGGAGGCCACGCGGGCCATGAGCCTGGCGGCATATATCCTGAGTCAGCCCGGCTTATGGCAGGAAAAAAATATCACGGCACTTTTCTCCAAAGCATACGATTATGTTCCCGGATGGCTCTGGAGTTATAAAATGCTTTACACCAATACTGGGAGTAACCGGACTCTTTTTGAAAAGGTAATCAGGCTGATGGAAGAACAGTTGGTCCGCATGGAGGGCATGAGTCCGGAAGGGATCGACGCGGTAGCCCTGCTTCAATGCCGTATTTATATCGCCGATTCCCTGGCTAAACTTGCAAGCCAGGCGAACAGGTTGGACATTGCGGAGGAGAAGAAAAACTCCTGCCAAAAAGCAAAACAATTACTCTCTGCCCTCTTTAGCAGATGGAAGCTCATATTTTTGAATTAATGCGCGCGGCTGCATCATATTCTACAGCCCATAACCATATATACTATTATACCTGAAATTCTTGTTTTTTAGCAAAAATTATTGTTCAAGGAAGATTAAGCTACCTTGATATAAGAAGTCAGTAGTCAGGAGCCAGTAGTCAGAATGGTAGATTCTTACATAAATAACCTACTGAATTCTGACTACTGACTACTTGCTTCCTTTGTCAGATAATATTGCTCGAACTCTTCAGATTCGAGTTCCAATTATAATTAATTAAGGTGTATCTAATCCAATTCAGACTAATGTTTGGTTGCGGCTTGCTGCGATGGGGAATACCGGAGGAAAAGTAACCCCCGCGGCAATCATGATTATAGCAACGATGACGGTAAAAATAAAATAAAAAAGCAGGCCGCCAAAGACCTGCTTTACAAAAATGAGAATGCGCCGACTCAGCAAAATACGCTTAACAAGCCCACGTAGTACTGAGCAATTAAAAGTGCATCTACTATATCTATATTTCCGTCACAATTCGTGTCTGCATTTGCCGGAATGAAATGAGGCGGATTAAGCCCCACATAACTTTGGGCAATAATAAGGGCATCCACAATATCCACAACTCCGTCCCCGTTTGCATCTCCCAACTCAAGGTTACCATCCGGCGAAGTGCTGCCAAGAGTCGAAACTTCCGAAGCACTCAAAGCCCTGTTATAGATGACAAAATCATCAACCTCTCCATTCAGATAGGGATCCTGGGACCATTGGGATCTTCCGATATAATTATTCGTGGTATTTCCCATATCCGAGGGATTCAGTGTCATACCCGTATTTCTGGCAACTTCCTGGGAGTTGATGTAGAGAATGGCAATATTCCCGCTCCTGGTGACTGCAAAGTGCTGCCAGGAACCGGTGGACAGGGGACTGGTTCCGTTCAGGCCCTGTTCCCCGTCATTACTGTTAAGGGTAATACAAAAAAAGGGATACCCCGTATTCCCGGATGCAGGAGTGAGCATCATATAGACATTTGTATCATTACCAAAATCGAAAATTCGTGCCCAGGTATCAAGGGAGTTTAACTTAACCCAGCACGCGATTGAAAAATCATTCAGGTCATGAGTGATCCCGTCCGGGAGGTCTTCATAGCCGTCTGTACCGTTAAGAGAATAAGGCCCCCCATTAAAGATTGGATCCTGACTTGGGGGGGTTGTGGGAACCGGCGTCTGATTGGGGGCCGCTGTCGGTCCTCCCGAGATCATCGCAAGATTAAAATATATGCCATACCTGTCCGTATACCGTTTATAATGGGGAGTGAATACAAGTTCATCGTCTGCATCGGTATTTCGTAAGGTAAATTCCAATTTCCCGGCAGTCCGGACAAGATTGGTCTGTATATTGTTAAGCCAATAATTAACATTCGAACTTACCGAGGAATAAATATTGATGGTTTCCCTTACCGGTACATTCTTTGTGGCTATTGTTACATTAACACCGGTGGTTGATGTCGTCATACTGGATGTTCCAAGTCCTGCACTTAAAACAACCGGACCGTAGGAGAAAGCCACAACATTTTGATTATCGGTACATCGTGATATCTGTACTTCCATCGGAAGGGTTATTTCTATCGTATCCCCGTAAGCCCAGGTTCTGTTTACATCCACATAACCATTTACATTCGAAGCACTCACATTTGAACCATTCACCCGGACAGTGATACTCTGGCCGGAAGCGATCCAATAGGGCGATCTGAATTTGATTCTTACTGCCGAGGCTGGGGCGCTGTTAATGGTAAAAGAAACAATATTCGACAAAGGA
This sequence comes from Spirochaetales bacterium, assembly GCA_016934975.1. Lineage (GTDB taxonomy): Bacteria > Spirochaetota > Spirochaetia > SZUA-6 > JAFGRV01 > JAFGRV01. The sequence continues at coordinate 10,123 of JAFGRV010000549.1, forward strand.
ATGTCAGCCTGCTGTGTTAATGCAATTCCCCTGGCGTTCCAGTTCAGGGTAGAGCTTATATACATATTAACATACAAGTCCGATCCATTATTAAAATAAATGCTGTCACTCAATTTTGTAAAATTTTCCATTCCGGTTCCGGTACAGCACCAGAAATGATTAAATTGAGAACTGAATACCTTAAAGAATCCTGTTCCCATGGGCTTAAAGTATGTTGTCATCCCGGTATCCGGATTCTGAGAAGCCAGAATCTCATTGATATATGCTCTTTCGTAATAGTCGGCGTATTTAACATCACCGGTAACCAAAAATAGCCCGCGGGTAAGCTTAAGCATATTATACGAATTGCAGGTCTCATTATTCAGGTGATCCCGGTATGCATTAAGTTGTCCCGGCGCCCGGAAACGTTCATTTTGACTATTGCCACCGGTTACATATGTACAATCCCTTAATACGATATTCCAGAACTGTTCTGCTGCCGTCAAGTATGAATTTTCTGATGTTCCCAGTGCACGGTAACGATTACACGCCCCCACGAATTTCGGGATTTGCGTATTGGCATGTTTCCCATTAAGGTTATTGGTTCCGGAAGCAATTGTATTGAAGAAAGAGGTTTCATCGAATTTATGAGCAGCAGTTAAATGATTATTGTTCCCGGTTAATTTGTATAATTCATAGAGACAATCATTCATCCCGCCATACTCGACACCCAATACACGGGATTGGGTGGATGAACTCCATGAATTTGTCCTGTTATAAATCCAGTTGCCAAGATTGCTTGCCAGGGTTAAGGCGGTTGAATTTCCCGCAAGTTTATAGATTTCAATAAGGCCTGTCATAATTTTATGCATGGTATACCATGGCACCCAGCTGTCACCGGAAACCTTACCCTCGACAACATCAAATTGGTTTGACGATGTTGCAAATAAATATCCGCCGCCGTTGCGGTTCTGGCATTCCTGCAATTGGGTAATAATATAATCAATCCGGTTCCGTAATGTCGAATTGTTCGTATTTTTATAGGCCTGTGCAAGAGCGACCATGTAATGCCCCATTGTATGTCCCTGAATCAGGGAATTTTCCCACCCACCGTACCGGCTGGTACTTGTTGATAAACCGGCCGTCTGTCTAAAACCTACCAGCAAGCGGTCAGGGTCAAGAGCCTGAAGATAGTTGACCATTTTATTAAACGCATTTTCATAATACGAATCTGTAATAGCGATTTGATCCATACTGAATTCCTGTAGTAAGTCATCAGCGAATATCGGTTCAATCATCACTATCCCAAAATTGATTAAAAATACAACTACAAAAAGTAAAGATACAATAATCGGTTTTTTTTTACACTTTAACAAAATATAACCTCCTCTTTTTTAGAGACTACTATGTATTAGGCGGTAGTCTATTAATAAATACCTGTATGGTACTTTTTTTCAAAAAATAAATGAGATCTCCTTTTATCTTCTACAATTGAATTTCAACGAAGTTGAAAATAACCTCTTATCTTCTACAATTGAATTTCAACGAAGTTGAAAATAACCTCT